>MGWJ01000148.1 GCA_001800945.1 Flavobacteria bacterium RIFCSPLOWO2_12_FULL_31_7 | reverse complement strand
ATTAGTTTCATTAGGTTGGGGAATTTTCGGTTGGATTAATATGTTTGTTTTCATTCCATTATTTGGATTGTTATCAGGCTTTATGCCTTACGGAGTTGCAATTATTATTTTTACAATAATTATCAAAATTGCGATGTCGCCTATCACATACAAATCATTCTTGTCACAAGCAAAAATGAAGGTATTAAAACCAGAAATTGCAGAATTGGGTGAAAAATTTAAAGACAACCCAATGAAAAAACAACAAGAAACTATGGCGTTGTATTCTAAAGCAGGTGTAAATCCAATGGCGGGTTGTATTCCAGCGTTAATTCAATTGCCATTCATGTATGCTTCGTTTCAGTTTTTCCCTTCTGCCTTCGATTTAAGACAAAAAAGCTTCCTTTGGGCAGACGATTTATCTTCTTACGATTCTATTTATAAATTACCATTCAATATTCCATTTTATGGTGATCACGTAAGTTTATTCCCAATTTTAGCAGCCATTGCGATTTTCTTCTACATGAAAATGACAACTGGAGATCAAGCAATGCAAGCGCCTCAACAAGAAGGTATGCCAGATATGGGGAAAATTATGAAAATCATGATTTATGTTTCTCCAATTATGATGTTAATTTTCTTCAATAATTACGGTTCTGGATTGAGTTTATACAACTTTATTTCTAACTTAATTACTATCGGAATCATGTTAGTGATTAAAAACTATGTGGTAGACGAGAAAAAAATTCATGCACAAATTCAAGTGAATAAAACGAAACCGAAAACGGAATCGAAATTTCAAAAGAAAATGCGTGAAATTATGGAACAGCAAGAAGCTCAAAAAGCACTAAATCAAAAGAAAAAATAAATTCTTTAAAAGCCTGTTCATGATGTGAACAGGCTTTTTTTATTTCATTTAAGTTATGAAAATTGCCATTATAGGTTTCGGAAATATGGGACAAACATACGCAAGTAGTTTTGTCAGTTCTGGTTTTATCAAAGCAAATGATATTTTTGTGTTGTCACGAAATTTAACTGCGATTTCAAATAAATATACTATTCCAGATACGAATTTTTTCACAGAAATTAGCATGTCATTTTTGTCGGTCGATATTGTAATAATTGCCGTAAAGCCTCAAGATTTTAATAGTTTATGTTTGCAAATTAAAGATTTTATTTCAGAAAAACACTTGATTTTGTCAGTGATGGCCGGAATTTCAATTGAGAACATTTCTAATAAATTACAAGCCAAAAAAATCATTCGTTCGATGCCAAATATTCCAACACAAATCGGACAAGGGATGACTGTTTTTACAGCTTCTCAAGAAGTGGATAGAAAAGATTTATTCATCATTCAGAATTTAATCAATACAACTGGAAAATCATTATTTATTGAAAATGAAGAAATGATTAATGCCGCAACTGCCATTTCAGGTAGTGGTCCAGCTTACGTGTATTATTTTATGAACGCGATGGTAAATTCAGCCATAAGTTTAGGTTTTTCAAAATCAGAAGCAGAATTTTTAGTGCAACAAACTTTTTTAGGTTCCACACAATTACAAAATAGAAGTAATTTATCAAATTTAGAATGGATTGAGAAGGTTGCTTCAAAAGGTGGAACAACCGAAGCCGCTCTGAATGTATTTCAGTCGCATGACATAAATTCTAAAATAAATGAAGGAATTAATCACGCCAATGCTAGAGCAAAAGAACTTGGCAAAGTAATTGATAAGTAAAAATTTATTAGTTACTTTTACGAAGCAATTTTTTAACTATTTTATCGTTAATGATTGAAGACAAAAAAATAAAAATAATATATGAAAAACATTGTATTTATTGCCTTTTTGGCAATTTCAAATTTCATTTCTGCGCAAGATAAATTAAATCAATTTGATGAAAAAGGTTTACGACACGGGCTTTGGAAAGGGTATCATGATGAAAGTAAACGTCCGCGTTATGAGGGAACTTTCGAACATGGTAAAGAAACGGGAACTTTCAAATATTTCGATGATACCAAATCAGGAACTGTAATTGCTACAAGAGATTTTTCTAAAGGCGATGGTTCTTGCTATACGATTTTCTTCGACCAAAAAAATAATAAAGTCAGTGAAGGTTTAGTGAAAAATAAACTTTTTGAAGGACAATGGAAATACTATCATAAAGAATCAAAAGATATTATGACTCTTGAAAACTATAAGAATGGAAAGTTAAACGGACCAAGAAAAGTGTTTTACAAGGAAAATAAATTAGCTGAAGAAGTAAATTATGTAGACGGTAAAAAAAATGGAGTTGGGAAAACTTTTGCTGAAAATGGCAAACAAATTGACCAACATACTTACGTAAATGATATGTTTGAAGGCAAAGCAACCTATTTTAATGTAAATGGGAAAAAAATGTACGAAGGCGATTATAAAAATAATTCGAAAATTGGAATTTGGAAATTTTATGAAAATGATAAAGTTGTAAAACAAGTTAAAGCCGAAAAATTTTCAAAAGAATTAATCAAATTTGAAGAAAAATTAGCCAAAAAAGCAGATAAAAATAAAGCAGTTGAGCCAACTGTTGAAGAGAAAAAAGTAGAGGAGAAAAAATAAGATGAAAAGAGTAGTAGTAGGACTTTCCGGTGGAGTAGATTCGAGCGTTGCGGCCTATCTTTTAAAAGAACAAGGGTATGAAGTGATTGGCCTTTTTATGAAAAATTGGCATGATGATTCGGTTACTATTTCAAACGAATGTCCGTGGTTAGAAGATAGTAATGATGCTTTATTAGTAGCCGAAAAGTTAGGAATTCCTTTTCAAACGGTTGATTTATCTGAGCAATATCAGGAAAAAATCGTAGATTATATGTTTAACGAATATGAAAACGGTAGAACACCAAATCCTGATGTGTTGTGCAACAGAGAAATAAAGTTCGATGTTTTTATGAAAATAGCCGTTTCTTTAGGTGCTGATTATGTTGCAACCGGACATTATTGCCGTAAAAATACTATTGAAGTTGAAGGTAAAGAAGTACATCAATTATTAGCTGGAAAAGATGATAACAAAGATCAATCGTATTTTCTTTGCCAATTATCACAAGAGCAATTAGCAAAAGCCTTATTTCCAATTGGCGAATTAACCAAACCAGAAGTCAGAGAAATTGCCACGAAAATGGAATTAGTAACCGCTGAGAAAAAAGATTCTCAAGGTTTATGTTTCATCGGAAAAGTGCGATTACCAGAATTTTTACAACAAAAATTACAACCAAAAGAAGGCTTAATTATAGAAATTCCAGCCAACAATCCAATTTATCTTAATCCAAAACCGCGTTTCGAAAATTTAGAAGCAGAATTAGCTTTCGAAGCTAAAAACAAGGATTATTCTGATGCGAACGGAATTGTGAAAGGTAAACATCAAGGGGCACATTATTTTACGAATGGACAACGTCGTGGACTTAATGTTGGTGGTACTAAAGAAGGTTTATTTGTCATTCAAACTGATGTAGTAAACAATATTATTTACGTTGGTGAAGGTGCAAATCATCCTGGATTATTCAAAAATACTTTATTTGTAAAATCAGACGAAGTACATTGGATTCGTCAAGATTTAAAATTAGCTATTGGTGAAAAAACGGAAGTTATGGCACGAATTAGATACCGTCAACCATTACAAAAAGCTACTTTACACCAATTTGAAACTGGAATGTATGTACAATTTGAAAACCCACAATCTGCCATCACAGAAGGACAATTTGTAGCTTGGTACATTGATGATGAATTGCAAGGAAGTGGCGTAATTTCTTAATTAGAAATTTATTATATTTGGTAAAATTTTACACTTATGAATAAACTGTACTTTTTACTAATTTTAATGGTAGCCAATTTGGGTTATGCGCAAATTGAAGATGCTTGGGTGTATTTTAATGATAAGCCGAGTGCTGCAACTTTTCTGGCTAATCCTTTAACTATGTTAACGCAACGTTCTTTAGACAGAAGAACGGCTCAAAATATTTTATTAGATATTACAGATGTGCCTGTTGAGCAAACTTACATTAATCAAATTACTACTGCTACTGGAATTACAGTTATGGCAAAGTCAAAATGGTTAAATGCTTTACATATTCGTGGAACTCAAACTGATATTCAGGCTTTAACAAGTTTTCCTTTTGTTAATAATGTGAAATTTGCAAACCATTCTTTAAATCCAGGAGGAAGAGTTGCAGTCATTACTAATAAAGTCAATTCCACAAACAAAAAATTTGATATCGAAGTGACCTACAATTATGGCGGTTCTCAAAATCAAATCGAAATGTTAAATGGACATTTATTGCATCAACAAAATTACACTGGACAAGGAAAAATTATTGCAGTTTTAGATTCTGGATTTACTGGTGTTAATACAGCAGCTCCATTTCAAAATTTAATCACAAATAATCAAATTTTAGGAGGTTATAATTTTCCAGATGCCAATACAAATTATTTTTCACGTCACAATCACGGAACAAATGTGTTGTCAACAATGGGGGCTTTTGCAGACGGGCAATTAGTAGGAACCGCTCCAAGTGCAGAATATTATCTATTCATAACTGAAGATATAAATTCCGAAAATCCTGTAGAAGAATCTTACTGGGTTGAAGCCGCTGAATTAGCTGATTATTATGGTGTGGATGTAATCAATTCCTCTTTAGGTTATTTCGATTATGACAATATCAATTATTCGCATCAATATGACGATATGGTAGGAAATAAAACTTTCGCCTCTCGTGGTGCGAATATGGCTTTCAATAAAGGAATTGTGGTGGTAATAAGTGCGGGAAATTCTGGTGCTACAGCAGAACCTCATATTGCAACACCAGCAGATGCTATAGGAGCATTAACCATTGGAGCCGTTAATAGCGCTGAAGTTTATGCAAGTTTCAGCTCCATCGGACCATCATTTGATGGAAGAGTAAAACCAGATGTTTGTGCAAAAGGAGCAGGAACTACCGTAAGTTCAACAACAGGAACTATTTATACTTCTAATGGAACTTCATTTTCAAGTCCAGTTATGGCTGGAATGGTAGCTACGTTTTGGTCGGCCGTTCCCTCTTTAACTGCGCAACAAGTTGTCGATTTTGTACGTCAATCTGCTGATAATTATAGCGCACCAACCAATCAAAAAGGATACGGAATTCCAGATTTCCAATTGGCATTAAACAATGCATTAAATTTAGAAACTGTCGCATCAAACAAAAATTTTATAGTATATCCAAATCCTGCCGAAAATCAAATTACTTTTCAATTAGAAAATAACCAAAAAGGCATTATTTATTTATATGATGTTTTAGGTCAAAATATACTAACAAAAGAAATTTCAGATAATAATAATACAATCAACATTCAAAGTTTGTCAAACGGTGTTTATTATTATAATTTTGAATCAGATAAAATATTTAAGGGTAAATTTATTAAGAAATAATTTGGGCGTTATCTCGTTGTAGTAATTTATGTTTTGAAATCATACTTTTTTTAACAACGAGAGTCGGGCTTTTCGCTATATTTTTTTATTTGTTTCCTTTCCAAAAAAAGGAAACAAATAAAAAAGATGCCGCTACAATCCCTAACGCAAAAAAAGAGCCAAGTTAAAAGAATCAAGAAAAAAGAGCCAAGTAAAAAGAATCAAGTAAAGAGTAAAAAGTAAAAAGAGCCAAGTAAAAAGGTAAGAGTTTTTTTGAAAAAGAATAATATTTAAATAAAATAGATGTTTATCTGTTTAGTCTGATAAATCCGAGTAACAATAAAATGAATAGAATAAAAAAATTATTTAGCATCAAATATCCAATTATTCAAGGTGGAATGATTTGGAATAGTGGGTATAAATTAGCAAGTGCAGTTAGTAATGCTGGCGGATTAGGACTTATTGGTGCCGGTTCCATGTATCCAGAAGTACTAAGAGAACACATTCAAAAATGTAAAAAAGCAACCGCAAAACCTTTTGGTGTAAACGTTCCTATGTTATACCCAAATGTGGAAGAAATTATGAAAATTATCGTAGAAGAAGGCGTAAAAATTGTCTTTACTTCTGCAGGAAATCCAAAAACATGGACCCCTTATTTAAAAGAAAACGGAATAACAGTTGTTCACGTAGTCAGTAGCTCAAAATTCGCATTAAAAGCTCAAGAAGCTGGTGTTGATGCTGTTGTAGCAGAAGGTTTTGAAGCAGGCGGTCATAACGGTCGTGAAGAAACTACAACCTTGACACTAATTCCAATGGTTAAAGAAAATATAACTATTCCATTAATCGCTGCTGGTGGAATCGCAACTGGAAAAGGGATGTTAGCGGCAATGGTTTTAGGTGCAGACGGAGTACAAATGGGAAGCCGTTTTGCAGCTTCAACAGAATCAAGTGCGCACATTGATTTCAAAAAAACAATTATAGATACTCAAGAAGGTGAAACTTTAGTAACATTAAAAGAACTAGCACCAGTTCGTTTAATAAAAAATAAATTTTTTAACGATGTGCAAGAAGCTTACGCAAATTGCGCCTCAACAGAAGATTTAAAAACGTTATTAGGACGAGCAAGAGCTAAACGCGGCATGTTTGAAGGTGATTTAGTGGAAGGTGAATTAGAAATTGGACAAATTGCAGGATTAATTCATGACATTTTACCAGTTGAAACCATAATTGGCAATGTTATTGCTGAGTTCAATTCAGCAAAAGTTAGTGTTAATGAAATTCAATTTTAATAATATAGAAAAATGAAAAATTTAGTAGCCATCTTATTTTTTGGTTTGTGTACACAATTAGGATTTTCTCAAACCTATCAATTTAAAACTGTTAACTTTTCTGTTTCTCAAAAAAATGAAAAAGGGCAATGGTCAAAATGGTCTAAAACACAACCTACAGAATTATTAATCAATTTAGATAGAAACAAACATCGTTTTGTAGTACATTCAGAAATCATCCAACTTTTTAGCATCTTAAAATATGAAGATAAAGTGGAAAACGAAACAGGAACTTCTAACAAATATTTCTGTGTAGATAATTTAGGTATCGATACCGTAATTACGATTGTTTCTCCAAAAAATGCAGGAACTAGTAAACAAATTTACATTGCAAACGATGAAATGATTATCGAATACGATTTAATTTATTTAGGCGAAAAAAAATAATTCTTGCGTACCAATATTTCAAAATATATAAATAATGTTGCTCTTTTTAAAGAGCAACTTTTGTATTGGAGCCAACAGTTTAGAGAAGTAGTTGTTTTAGATAGTAATATTGAAAGCAATGAAAATCAGCTCTATAAGTCATACGATTTAATTGTGGCTGTGGAAGCTTTTACTTCCATTCAAACCGATTCTGAAAAAGCTTTTGAAGATTTATATCAATACCAATCTAAGGCAAACGATTGGCTTTTCGGTTATTTGTCTTACGATTTAAAGAATGATGTAGAGCATCTAACATCTCAAAACTTTGATGGTTTACAGTTTCCAGATTTGTACTTTTTTCAACCTAAGAAAATCTTTTTGCTAAAAGGGAATACAGTTGAAATGGAGTATTTAAATATGTGTGATGACGAAGTGGAATATGATTTTGAAGAAATTATTCAAAGGCAAGCATCTCACAAAGACAGTCAAACTCAACTTGTCAAAGTTCAACAAAGAATTTCCAAAGCGAATTATCTTAAAAAAGTTGAAAAAATGTTAAATCATATTCATCGTGGTGACATTTATGAAGCTAATTTTTGCATGGAATTTTATGCGGAAGAGGCTAATATTCAACCAGTAGATATTTATCAGAAATTGAATCAGATTTCAGCATCGCCATTTGCGGTTTATTTCAAAAAGAACCATCATTATTTGCTTTCTGCCTCGCCAGAACGTTATTTGAAAAAAGAAGAAGATAAAGTAATTTCGCAACCCATAAAAGGAACTGCAAAACGTAATTTAGATGTAGATTTAGACGAGCAAAATAAAATTGATCTTCAAAATAATCCAAAAGAACGTTCAGAAAATATCATGATTGTCGATTTGGTTCGAAATGATTTATCGCATACCGCTACAAAAGGTTCGGTAGAAGTGGAAGAACTTTGCGAAATTTATTCCTTTAAGCAAGTGCATCAAATGATTTCAACCATTGTTTCCAACGTGGAACATACCACTTCACCAATTGAAATATTAAGAACCACTTTCCCTATGGGAAGCATGACAGGCGCTCCAAAAATTTCTGCCATGCAAATTATTGAAGAATTGGAAGAAACCAAACGAGGTTTATACAGTGGTGCCGTTGGTTACTTTACACCAAATGGAAATTTCGATTTGAATGTGGTTATTCGTAGTATTTTATATAATTCTGAAAATAACTATTTGAGTTTTTCTGTGGGAAGTGCCATCACTTCTGAAGCTATTCCTGAAAAGGAATATGAAGAATGTTTACTAAAAGCTAAAGCTATGTTTGAGGTTCTTCAGGTAAAATAAGTATATTTGACTATGTTAAAAAAATTTCAAAATCATATCGTATCAAATTTTCCACAATTGGCAAAGTATCCATTTTTTATTGCCGTTAGTGGCGGGATAGATAGTATGGTTCTGGTACATTTATTTCAGCATTTTAAATATAAATTCGGAATTTTACATTGTAATTTTAAACTTCGTGGCGAAGAAAGCGAAGCCGATATGCAATTTATTCATGCGTATTGTGAAGAAAATAATTTAAATTTAAAAATTGGCTTCTTTGAAACTTCTGAAATTGCTTCAGAACTAAAAAAATCTATTCAGGAAACTGCCCGATTACTTCGTTATAACTGGTTTTATGAGCAAATGGAAGAAAATAATGTGCCTTATGTTTTAACAGCTCATCATTTAAACGATAGCTTAGAAACCTTTATTATTAATCTTTCGCGTGGTACTGGAATTGACGGTTTAGTGGGAATTCCTGAAACTAACAAGCAAGTTTTACGACCTTTATTGCCTTTTTCACGTGAAGAAATTGAACAATATGCTAAAGAAAATACTATTCAATGGCGAGAAGATAGTAGTAATGCTTCTGATAAATATTTACGAAACAAAATTAGGCATTCAATAATTCCAAATTTATTAGATTTAAATCCAGAATTTTTACAGTCGTTTCAAAAAACACTACAATTTTTGCAACAAACTCAAGAAGTTGCTGAAGATGGCGCTTTTTATGTGTTTTCTGAAGTTACACAGCAACGTGAAGATGGATTATATTTTAATATTAATAAAGTAAAACAACTACCAAATTGCAAACCCTATTTGTATTTTTGGTTCAAAAATTATGGGTTTTCAGCTTGGGAAGATATCTATAATCTGTTAGACGCACAATCTGGTAAACAAGTTTTTTCCGAAACACATATCTTACTTAAAGACAGAGATGCCTTAATTTTATCTGAAAAAAAAAAGGATGATTTTGATGAAATCATTATCAATTCTATAACAGAAAAACCCAAATTTCCGTTAAAATTGTCGTTATGTAACCAAAGTGACATTTCAAATCAACGGAAGAACGTTATATTTGTGGATGAAAATAAAATCCAATTTCCCTTAACGATAAGAAAGTGGAAGGAAGGTGATTATTTTTATCCAGCTGGAATGCAAGGTAAAAAGAAAGTTAGTAAATATTTTAAAGATGAAAAATTTACTATATTTCAAAAACAAGAGACTTGGATTTTAGAAAGTAACAATCAAATTGTATGGATAATCGGACATAGAGCCGATGATCGATTTAAAATAGAAAACACAACTCAAACCATATTACAAATCACTTATAATAATGAAGAAAATAGTTAGTTTATTAGCCTTATTTATTACCTTTTTAGGGACAGCACAAATTGTAGAACCGGTAAAATGGAGTTCAAGTGTTGTAAAAGTTTCTGATACAGAATTAGACTTAGTTATTACAGCAAATATTGAAGACAATTGGCATTTGTATTCGCAATTTACACCAGAAGGTGGTGCTTTACCTCTAGTTTTAACGTACAAAAATCAGAAAGGAAATTATCAATTAGTAGGTAAAACTAAAGAAGGAAAATATAAAAAAGTCTACAGTGACATTTTTGAAATTGATGAATATTATTTTTCAGGAATAGCCAAATTTACACAACGCGTAAAAATTATAAATCCAAAATTAAAAACTATTGATGTTTTTGCAGACGGACAAGCGTGTATTGATGGAAGATGTGTACAAACCACTTCCAATTTAAAGTTTACCTTACCAGTTTTAAAAGTTACAGAAACTGCTACAACTGAAGTAACCGATACAGTTTCCAAGCCAACTGATTCAGTTGCTACATCAGAAACGGATACTACAAAACAAGTTGTTGCATCTCTTAAAGGTTCTTCTACTATTGAAAAACCAGCAGATAAAGAGGAAAAAAGTTTATGGACGATTTTCTTTTTAGCTTTTTTGGGTGGATTTGCTGCACTATTAATGCCTTGTATTTTTCCTATGATTCCAATGACAGTAAGCTTTTTTACAAAACAGAGTAAAACAAAAGCAGCTGGAATTAGAAATGCTATTGTTTATGGTTTAGCAATTATTGCTATTTATGTATTATTAGGCTCTTTAATTACTGGAATCTTTGGTGCTGAAGCGTTAAATGAATTGTCAACTAGTGTCACTTTTAATTTAATTTTCTTTGTATTATTAGTGGTTTTTGCTTTATCATTTTTAGGCGCTTTCGAAATTGTTTTACCAAGTTCTTGGGCTACTAAAATCGACTCAAAAGCAGATAAAGGTGGAGTTGTTGGTATCTTTTTTATGGCGTTAGCCTTAGCAGTAGTTTCCTTTTCTTGTACGGGTCCAATTGTTGGAACTTTATTAGTTGAATCCGCTTCAAAAGGTGGTTTAGCTCCAATCATTGGAATGTTTGGTTTTTCATTAGCTATCGCTTTACCATTTATGTTATTTGCGATGTTCCCTGGTTGGTTAAATTCTATGCCAAAATCGGGTGGTTGGTTAAATACAGTGAAAGTTTCTTTAGGATTTTTAGAATTGGCTTTTGCTTTCAAATTT
>MGWJ01000147.1 GCA_001800945.1 Flavobacteria bacterium RIFCSPLOWO2_12_FULL_31_7 | reverse complement strand
AGAACCTAATTGCGACCAAGCTTTGTCTTTTAAATTTTTCACAAAGGCATTGTCTTGAAAGACTTTACTTTCTAAAACCGCATGATCACTTTTATATTGACCAGTAAATCCGTGTCCGGCTCCAAATTTTGAATGTGCTAGTAATTCTCTTTTAAATTTATCTTCGTTTTCATAATAAAAGAATTCTGGAATATCATACACAGATAATGCCATTCTACATCCAATATCTACACCAACTCCGTAAGGAATAATTGCGTTTTTGGTTGCTAAAACGCCACCAATTGGCAAACCATAACCTTGATGCGCGTCTGGCATCAAGGCGCCAGCAACTGTCACGGGTAATTGCATCGCGACTTCCATTTGCTTTCTAGCGCCTTCTTCAATATGTTCTAATCCGTAGGCTGAAAACGCATTTGGATTGTCGTTTAACTGAATAAAATCTTCTGGTTTTTCATTGGCTTTTTCAATTATGGCATTAGCCAATTTTCCGAAAAGTTTATCCGTAATATAATTTTCTGGATTCTCTAAAACGTTTTTGTAATGTGCTAACATTTCTTCTCTAGTGAATCCATTTCTTTTTTTATTCACTCTTAGGGCAATCCCAACTAAAGTTCCTTCAGGATATCCTAATTCTTTTAAATCGTTTCCGTTTATAGATGATGTGTTCATGTTCTTTTTCTTTTGTGAACCTGATGACTTTCCGATGAAGTCATCAGGTTGGTTATTTTTTCTTTACAAAGATTTCAAAAACACTGCGCAATTATTTTGCGTAGTGTAAAATCTTTTTACTTCACGAAAATTTCTTTCAATTGTCCGATGACGTTTCCGCCTCCAGAAATGGTAATTTCACCAATTTTATCTGCGATTTTTTCCACATATTCCATTTCTTTCAATTTCCATAACATTTCGTTTTCCTCCATTAATTTGGCGGTGTTCAACATACTTCTCATAGCTGCGGTTTCTTCACGTCTCATGATGCTATTGGCTTGAGCTTTTTTCTCGGCAACCAAAACCTGATTCATAATTTCTTTCATATCACCTGGTAAAATGATATCTCTAATTCCAGCATCAGAAACAGACAAACCTAAATCGCTAATTTTTGAAATCACTTGTTCTAAAATTTCTTTAGAAATGGTGTCTTTTCTGGTCAATAATTCATCTAATGTGAAGTTGCTAATAAAGGTTCTTATCGCCAACTGCATCATTACATATAATTGTTTTTCAGATTCTTTATTGTTAACTAATGCTTTAATAGTGTCCACAACTTGGTATCTCACAAAAAAGTTAATACGCAAAGCAGCTTTGTCTTTAGTTAATAATTCCTGTCCAGAAATTTCCATTTGTTGCTGTCTGATATCGATATTTTTAATTTCGATTGAAATAGCGTTATTCCAAAAGTAATAAGTTCCAGCGACTAATTCTTTTATAAATTCTCCGTTTACAAACAACAAACCTTTTTCAAAGTTGGCTACTTGAAATTTTTTCACAAATGGTCTAACTTTAACGTTTTCAAACATAGCTACTGCAATTTTTTCAGTAATTTCTACTTTTGAAACATCAGCTCTAATGAAAGCGTTTTCCATATAACCTTTCCAAAAAGCATATCTACCTGTTAATAAAACTTCTTTAAATAAACCATTTGTAAAGTATAAAGCTATTTCGTTATCTGCCACTTCAACAATTTCTAATAAGGAAGCCAATTTTTCATTTTGCAATAAAATATTTAATTCTATTGGCGCTACAAATGACTGTTTCATTTCAAATGTTTTCACTTCTTTATTTCCTAAAATCCAAAATGTTCCTTGTTGTAAAACATCAATTAATTTTCCTTTTTCAAAAACCAAACCTACTTGGTACGCATTGATAGTAATTCTTTTTATCATAATTTCTATATTTTATTTTGTTGTTTTTTAAATTTTAATTGAAAAAAATCTTAAGTACTTAGTCCATCTTCGAAAGCGGAAATAAGTTGGAGAGCAATTGCATTTTAATGGTTTAGTATTCTTTTTCGAAACTTTTAAAAATTAAGTTGCAATCAAATACAAAAGCAAAAAAACGAAACAGAAATCGAATTTTATTTCAGGCTTTTTTGGATGTGTTTTCTAAGACGAAGTCCAATTAAACCGACTAAGACCAAAGATTTTTAATGCGTATTTTTTTTGAGAGAAATACAACTCTTGAAAAACAGATTTTACTCTGTTAACGACAAGCCAGTGTCAAATGCAAACCAAAATTGCATGTAGGAATCGAACCTACTCTTTCTATTGTTCTAACCGAGCTGAACTATCCCGATGAAATCGAGAGTGGGATTCGAACCCACGACCCATAGATTATGGTGGTGATTTTGTGGAAAATTACCGAAACCTTCAAACCAAGTTGAATAGTATTGCATCATGTGCCAAAGCAAAAAGAATACTACAATAGTGCTGTACAGAAACACCCAACAAGACTTGCTTGATATTTTAATTCAATGAACGTTTTTATTTCTTGAACAAAGATTTCAAAACCACTGCGCAATTATTTTGCGTAGTAAAAAAGAAATTTTAAATTTGATAAAAAATAAGTCATGAATTTGAAAGAAAAGTTTGTAAATGTTTTATCAGAAATTGGTTTTGAAGCGACTAGAATAGACACTTTATGGAAGGATTTAGAAAAAGCATATTCTGGAAAAAGCAGGCATTATCATAATTTGACGCATTTAGAAGAAATGATTGCGCAATATGAAATATTTCATTCTGAACTAACTTTTCCCGTTGAAGTGTTGTATGCGATTTTTTATCATGACTATATTTATAAAGCCACCAGTAAAGAAAATGAATTGAAAAGTGCAGAATATGCGATTTCGATTTTACCAGAAAAAGCAAAAATTAATACCGATTTAGTTTTTGAAATGATTGTGGCAACAAAATTACATCAGCATAATGAAGTGGAAGATATCAATTGGCTAATAGATTTCGATTTGAAAATTTTATCCAAAGAATGGAAAGATTATGAAACTTATTTCAAACAGATAAGAAAAGAATATAAAATTTACCCCGACATATTATATAACCCAGGAAGAAAAAAAGCCTTGCAACATTTTTTAGAAAATGAATTCATTTTTCAAACCGAAACATTTCGAACTCAATTCGAGAAACAAGCAAGAAAAAATATTTTGAGAGAAATCCAAAGTTTGTAGAAACCTTTTTTCAATATACATTATACAATAATACACTATACATCAAAAAAAACATGGCACAAACCAAAAATGCACTTATTCGTTATAAAACCATTGATAAATGTTTGCAAAATAATTATCGTCAATGGACATTAGAAGATTTGAATGAAGCGGTGAGCGAAGCTTTATTCGAATATGAAGGAAAAGAAAATTCAGTTAGTAAACGAACGTTGCAATTGGATATTCAAATGATGCGTAGTGAAAAACTGGGATATAATGCACCAATTGTGGTGTATGATAAAAAGTTTTATAAATACGAGGATGAAGATTTTACCATTACTGATATTCCTTTAACCGAAACGGATATTAATGTATTGACCGAAACCGTTTCGATGTTGAAACAATTTAAAGATTTTTCTCTTTTTAATGATGTGTCTGATATTTTACAACGATTAGAAGATAAAATTTATGCCGAAAAATCTCATACGCAACCTGTAATTCATTTGGATAAGAATGAAAAATTAAAAGGATTACACTTTTTAGATGAAATATATCAGGCTATTATTAAAAAAGTGGTTTTGAAAATCACCTATAAATCCTTTAAATCTATTGAAGAAACGTCTTTTAATTTTCACCCTTTTATTTTGAAAGAGTTTAATAACCGGTGGTTTTTGGTGGGAAAAAGAATGAAGAAAGCACCAATTGCTAATTTAGCTTTAGATAGAATTATTAGTATCGATTACGATTTTCAAACACCCTATATTGATGAAGACTTTGATGCAGATCAGTTTTATAAAAATGCTGTTGGTGTAACCGTAAATACTGGAATGCAACCAAGAAAAGTACAGCTTTTATTTAATAGAATTCATGCACCTTATGTGATTACGAAACCGATACATAGTTCGCAACGTGTAATAGAAACCTATGAAGACGGAAGTGTAAAAATTAATTTATTTCTAACTGAGAATTACGAATTGGAGCGTTTATTACTCGGTTTTGGTGATGGTTTAGAAGTATTACAACCTCCAAGATTAAGAAATCGTATGAAAGATATTTTACAGAAGAGTTTGGATAAGTATCTAGAAAAGTAAATTAAAAAAAATCCCGGCAAATAAGTTTACCGGGATTTTTTTAATTTACTCTGATGTAATTTTCCATTAAGACTGCTTCGCCATTTTTTGTAATTCCTTCAATTTGAATTTTGTAATTCCCTGGAATATCAGAAGTGTAAAATTCAAATGCTTTTTGACTAGAAATCTCTGTTATATTTGGTTCCCAACATAATTGATACCTGTAATCAGGAATTTTTTCAAACGAATTTTTAGCGTAGTTTACATTAAAATATCTTTTTGCTAATTGTGGGCGTTCAATCGTTTTTTTAATAATGTAATCTTGCTCTATTTTTGGCGTGTAATTTAAATCTTTGGTAGTTAAATTTACCACTCCATTAAACATATATTTGTTAAGGAAATATCCTTTATTAACAAAGTTGATTTTTGTAAAGAAAGCGGGGTCGAACGTTAAAATTTCATCAACATCTTGCAATAAAAAGCCATCCACTAAAACTAAAGTGTTATAGTAAATGTTACTACTATTTACTTCATAATCGTACACTCCAAAAACTTGTTTGCCCTCTTTTTTAGATACATAAACTTCTGGTATTATTTCGATAAAAATTTCTTTAACCGTATTTTGTGGGTTATAATCTGTTAAAATATATTCTTTGTCACTACCGTAATAAAAGGGTTTGCTTTTTTTGTAAGCAAAAACAGTATCACTTTTTGTGTGATAATAAATGTTTTGAATTTGATTAGCAATTGAACGCTTTAAAAATGCTTTGGCGTAGTTTGGATTGATTTTGATATCTCTTTCTAAGATGTTAGTTTTTATTTTTGAATTTTCAACAAGTTCTATTTTGTAATTTTCTTTGTTTTTTTCTAACACCTGAAAATAAGCTTCTTCACCATTGAAATTATCCATTAAGAAATGAAAATTTCCACTTTTATCTGTTGAAGTGATTTTAAAATCGAAATTTTCCCCTGGAATAGATAATGCAATTTTTTTATCTTCTAAAGCATCTCCTTCATTTTTAGCCGTAATTTTTCCTGAAAAAATTTCACCTCTTGTTTCTGGAAAGGAAGTTGCATTTTCTTCTATGGTTGAACGTTCAGTTTGCTCAAACAGATTGTTGCTTTTCGGGTTAATAAGAGATGGAATACTGTCAATTTTTACCACATTTAATATAAAGTTTCCTTTTAAATTGTCATTTATATTGACTACTACTTTTTCTCTTTTTTGAAATTCTTTTTTATTTGCTATTATTTTCGAATTAGCAGCGTTTTCTTGCCAGTAATTTGAAGCGCTCACTATTTCAGAACTACTTGTTTTTTCTTGAAATTTTTCAGGAAAGGCAATATATGGATTGTAAATGAACAAATCTCTTGAGGCGTATTCATTTTTATTCTTTGTTAAGTTGGTATAAGCAATTATTTTATAACTTCCTGTTTCAGTGTTTGTTGGGATAAAAAAATCATTGTAAGAAATACCATTATTGATAACTTGTTTATGTTTTAAGATACTAATATTTTGACTATTTATTAGTTCAACATAAATAATTTTACTTAATGATATTGTTTCTTTGTTGGAAGTATTAATACAAATTGTTTTATAAAAAATACTTTCACCAGACAGATAAAAATCAGCATTGGATTGAAGAATTACTTGTTCATTAATTGCTGCTAATTTTGAATCTGAGTTTGATTTCTGTGAAAACAAAAAAGAATTGAAAAATAATGCTACGATAAGAAAGGTTTGCTTTGTCATTATTAAAATGTTAATTTATTTAATACCAAAAAGGTGGCACTACGTTAGAAGAAAATGTTGTACAATCACCACAAGGTTGCGGAACTAAATATATTGGATTGGGTCCTGCGTAAAATAA
>MGWJ01000146.1:5547-9426 GCA_001800945.1 Flavobacteria bacterium RIFCSPLOWO2_12_FULL_31_7 | reverse complement strand
ATGCCGCAATGGAATCTAATTTTGCGGTGTTGAAAGCCTGAATTGTTGGTCGTAATTGATGTTTTAACAAACCATGCAATTGCACCGTTTGTCGTGTTGTAATTTTCAGTGTTCCGGTTCCGTATTGCTCTGAAATTTCATGTGTTGCTAACCATTGTTCAGCTGAAACTACGCCACCAGGAATTCTCAAACGAATCATAAATGAATACAATTTGTCTAATTTTTTGGCTGCTCTTTCTGCTCTTCTATCTCTATCGTCTTGCACATACATACCATGAAACTTAACTAAGGTTTCATCATCTGGACGCACATTTCCGGTATGATTATCTAAATCGATACTTTCCTTTAAAGTTCCTCTAAGACCATCACTTTTGGTCTTTATATGCTCTACTGCTGATAATTTTTCGCTCATATTTCCTATTTAAACCTGACAGGTTGATTAATAAACATCTTTTTGATATTTTCCTTGATTTTCTAAATCTTCTAAAATTTGTTTGGCTTCACTTTCTGACATATTTCGCTCTTGAGCAATCACGGCAACAATAGCTTGTTCTACATCTTGACTCATTGGATTTTTTTGTCCGCAGATGTAAATACTGGCTCCTTTTTCTAACCAAGCATTAAAATCTTTTGCTTTTTCTAGGATTCTGTCTTGCACGTAAATTTTATGTTCTTGATCTCTTGAGAAAGCAGTATCTAATTGGGTTAACACACCCGTTGTGAGCCATTCTTGAATTTCTGTTTGATAATAGAAATCGTGTACAAAATGTTGTTCTCCGAAAAACAGCCAGTTTTTACCTTCGGCTCCTTTCGCATCTCTTTCCGCTAAGAAACTTCTGAAAGGCGCAATTCCAGTTCCAGGACCAATCATAATAACATCTGTTTCTTCGTTTGGTAATCGGAAATTTTGATTTTTATGAATGTAGAATTCTAGCTCTTCATTTAAAGGAAACTCGGCCAAAAATTCAGAAGCTAAACCTGATTTTATTTCTTCATCCACTTTAAATTTATTTAGGCTTACGGTTAAATGCACTTGACCATCGTGTGCTTCAGACGAAGAAGAAATCGAATACAATCGTGGTGCAATAGGTAAAAGCAACGCAATAACTTCTTCGAATTTCACTTGTTTAGGCTGGTATTTTTCAATCACATCCAACAAATTCGCTTTTTCTTCTTCAATTTGAATTTCGAACAACTTGGATAAAGCATCCAACGATTTTTTAGATAAACCTCTAATGTTTTTATCGATAAGAACTGAATAATTTTCTTCGTTGAAATAATTCGAAATGGTTTGAATTTCTTCCTCTTTATTTTTCGGAAAAACGCCTAATGCATCGCAAGGTTCGTAATTAATTTCATCATCCGATTCGATTTCAATATGATACGTTTCTTTGTTCGAACCGATATCGTTCAATATCACTTTATGACTAATTTTTCCGATATAATTTTTCTTGCGAGAAACCGCAGAAATCGTTGGTTTTACTTCATTCACTACAGAAGAGCCAATATTTTGAAAGGCTTTTTGCAAATCTGTTTCCCAATTAGCAACCGTTTCTGCAAAATCTACATCGGCTTTTACTAATGGTAGTAATTGCTTCGCCCCTTTTTCTTTCAAAACTTCATCTAACAAAATTCCAGCATTACAGAATAAGGGATACGAAGCATCGCCCAAGCCTAAAACGGCATAAGAAAGTTGGTTCAAACTCGCATTGGATGCTTTTAATTTTTCATAAAAAGGCACGGCATTTTGAGGAAATTCTCCTTCACCTTGTGTACTCATTACAAACAGCACTACATTTTCTTTTTCTAATTTTGAAACATCATATTGTGAGACTTCAATCGCTTTAGCTTGAATTTTATTCTTTTTGAAAGAGGCCAATAAATTAGAAGCCACTTTTTTAGAATTGCCTGTTTCCGTTCCATAAATAAGTAATGGTTTTAGAGCTACTGAAGAAATTGTATTAATTTCAATATTTTCAGTCGTTCCGCCCAATAATTCAATTTTATCTAAAAACCCAGACAAATAGCCTTTGGTCCAGATAATTTCTTCCTTTGAAGCGTTTTTTGCTAATTGTTGTAATAGCGATAATTTAGTTTCAGACAGCATTTTGGTAACTATTTTTATGATTATCGAAATAAGATTCAGATGCGTTTTTTTCTACAAACCAAGAATAATCCTGATGCAAATTCACTACTTTTCCTATGATTAATAAAGTGGGCACATACTCGAATTCTGGTAATGATTTACTTTGAATGTCTTCAAAAGAAAACACAGTTGTTTTTTGATTGGGTGTAGTGGCTTGTTGTATAACAGCCAAACCTTTTTCTAAACTAATGCCAAGATTTAAAAATTGTTGTGTTAAAAAATCAAGACGTTGACCGCTCATATAAAAAACTAAAGTATCATCCGTTGTTGCCCAATCTTTCCATTGTTTATATTGGACTTTCTCTAAATCATACAGGGTTAAAAATCGCACTCCTCGAGAAAATCCTCTTGCCGTTAATGGAATTCCAGTATAAGCTGCAGCGCCAAAAGCTGATGAAATTCCGGGAATGATTTCGTAGGGAATTTTATGTTTCTTCACAGCTTGTAATTCATCTAAAATATTGGAAAACAATGACGCATCACCACCTTTTAATCGGAGTACTAATTTTCCTTGCAAAGCGAATTCGACAATTAAATCATTGATATCTTTTTGTGGTGTCCAAATCCCTTTTGAACATTGTTTTCCTACATAAATTACCTCAGCATTTTGGCGAGCATATTGTTCAATTAGTAATGGCGACACCAATCTGTCAGTTAAAATCACATCCGCAGTTTGCAAATATTTTAAGGCTTTTAAGCTGATTAAATCAGGATCTCCAGGGCCGGCTCCAGCTAAAATTACTTTTCCTTTTTTTGTTATTTGTATCATTATTTATTCTTAAAATTAGGCATAGAAAGGGTTGTTCCGACAAAAATCGGAATACAATTTTTACGATAAATTATTGATTTTTAGAACAATCCTTCTATAGAAAGATAGCGTTCACCCGTATCGTAATTAAAGGTTAATACTATCGCATCATCAGGTAATGAAGCTACTTTTTTCGCAACAGCAGCCAAAGAAGCACCTGTGGAAATTCCGACTAAAATCCCTTCTTGTTTGGCGATATTTCTGGTAAATTCGAACGCTTCCTCTTTTGAAACTTGGATGATTTCATCGATAAAATCTTCTTGATAATTTTCTGGAATAAAACCAGCGCCAATTCCTTGTAATGGATGTGGCGATGGACTTCCACCACTTAAAACTGGAGATAATTCTGGTTCTACCGCAATAACTTTCACATTTGGAAATTTTGCTTTTACCACTTTTGCTACGCCAGAAATATGTCCGCCCGTACCAACACCAGTTATAATATAATCTAAGCCGTTTGGAAAGTCGTTTAAAATTTCTTGAGCTGTAGTTCTTTGATGCACCACTACATTTGCTGGGTTTTTAAATTGAGATGGCGACCAAGCATTTGGCGTTTGCGAAACTAATTCGGCAGCACGTTCGATGGCACCTTTCATTCCTTTTTCTCTTGGTGTTAAATCGAATTCGGCGCCGTAGATTTCCATTAATTTTCTACGTTCTACACTCATCGATTCTGGCATTACTAAAATTACTTTATAACCTTTAACCGCCGCGACTAATGCTAAACCAATTCCAGTATTTCCAGATGTTGGTTCGATTATTACGCTATTTGGTTTTAATAATCCTTTGGCTTCTGCATCTTCAATCATCGCTAAAGCAATACGATCTTTGATGCTATTTCCTGGATTGGTTCTTTCTAATTTAATAAATACATTTTTATTCGGACCGAATAGTTTATTTATTTTTACAACTGGTGTATTTCCAA
>MGWJ01000146.1:1868-5540 GCA_001800945.1 Flavobacteria bacterium RIFCSPLOWO2_12_FULL_31_7 | reverse complement strand
TGTATTTCCAATCGTTTCTAATATATTATTTGCTTTCATGATATTATTTTATTTGTATTTTACTTTTTAAATTACATAATTCAAGGCTTCGGGAAACTCACATTTCTTTTTAATTTCGATTTCACTTTTATGATATACTAATGAATTTTCAGGAACGGAATGCGTTAGCCAAACATTTCCACCGATTACGGAATTCACACCAATTATGGTTTTCCCACCTAAAATGGTCGCATTGGCATAAATAGTCACGTTATTTTCAATCGTTGGATGTCTTTTATCGGAAGCGTTATCTTTTGAAACAGATAATGCACCAAGTGTTACACCTTGATAAATTTTAACGTTATTTCCAATTTTGGTGGTTTCACCAATTACGATTCCGGTTCCGTGATCGATGAAAAAATTTTCTCCGATTTGAGCACCGGGATGAATATCAATTCCGGTTCTACTGTGCACAAATTCTGTAATAATTCTTGGAATAATTGGAATATTTAATTTCCAAAATACATTCGCAATTCGGTAAGCTGTGATGGCGAAAAAACCTGGATAAGCAATTAAAACTTCTTCTTTTGATTTTGCAGCTGGGTCAAAATTGATAATCGTTTCCAAATCGTTAATCAAAACAAAATGAATTTGCTCTAGACTATCAAAAAAATGATTTGAATTCACGATAATTTGATTCGTATCATCCGTTACTGTCGCTAAAATATCTTGAAGTTTGAGTTGTAATAACTTTTCTTTATTCTGAAAAAACCGGTAATTATTGTGTTCCTGATTGATATCGAATAACCATTTTACAAGCTCATTAATCCAATTTTCTACCTGATTTTTGTTGATTGGATTTTTAGTTCTTTCTTGATTTCTAATGTAAATTGAGTACGACATATTACAAAAACATTAAGGCCGCAACCGTATTATTACTTGTTTCATCAATTAAAATGGCATTTCCTGATTTCGAATTTTTATCAAACGCATCATAAAACAAAGGCTGATTCGTTCGTAAACTAATTTGACCGATATCGTTTAACTTGATTTCCGATTCTTTGGTAAATTCCCAATCGTTGATGTTCCATTTCTGGTTCACTTCTTGAATTTTTACGCGAACATTTTTAAATCGGTGTTGCAACAAATACGTTTTTCCAACTTGCAATGGTTCGTTATCTAACCAAGAAATCCAAGAATTTATTTGAGTCGATTCTGTTGGTAATTGATGATACAAAACCACGGTATCACCACGACTAATATCAATGTTATTTTCAAAGTGCAACACCACATTATCACCAGCTTTTGCCTCTTGAATGTTTTCCAAATTCTTTTCAATTTTTACAATTTTAGTGGCCATATTCGCTGGCAAAACAATTACGGTATCGCCCACTTTATAAGTTCCACTCAGCACCAAGCCTGCGTAACCGCGGTAATCGTGATGCGCTTCATCTTTTGGACGAATTACCCATTGCACTTGAAAGCGAGAGGCTAAATTTTCTGTTGTTTCAATTTCAATAGCTTCTAAAGTTTCTAGCAAAGCTTTTCCTTCGTACCAAGTTGTGTTTTCAGATTTCGTTACAATATTATCGCCAACCAAAGCGCTTACTGGAATGTAATGAATTTCATTAAATTGTAATTCTGATTTAATGTTTTCGAAATCCGATTGAATTTGATTGAAAGTGGCTTCAGAATAATTCAATAAATCGATTTTATTAATGGCGATAATGGCTTTTTTAATTCCCATCAACGAACCAATACTGGCGTGACGTTTCGTTTGTTCTGTGACCCCTTTTCTCGCATCGACTAAAATGATAATCAAATCGGAATTGGAAGCGCCTGTTATCATATTTCTAGTGTATTGTTCGTGTCCAGGTGCATCAGCGATGATGAATTTTCTTTTCTTTGTTGAAAAATATTTATAGGCTACATCAATCGTGATACCTTGTTCGCGTTCTGCTCGAAGTCCGTCTGTGATTAGCGACAAATCGATAGCCACACCTTCTTGTTTCGTTTGTTTTTTCAAAACACCCAATTGGTCAGTGTGAATACTATCCGAATCGTATAAAAGTCGTCCGATTAACGTGCTTTTACCATCATCTACATTTCCTGCGGTTATAAATTTTAATGTGTTCATTTTATTTTGTTTCAAATTTCAGATTTAAAAATATCCTTGTTTTTTTCTGTCTTCCATGGCGGCTTCGGATAATTGATCGTCTAAACGCGTTTGTCCTCTTTCGCTGACTCTAGTTTGAATGATATCTTCTATAATATCTTGAATGGTTTCTGCTTCAGAACGAACTGCCGCAGTGCATGTCATATCGCCAACCGTTCTGTATCGTACTTTTTCAACTACTACTTTATCATTTTCTAAAGGTTGGATGAATTTGGATGTTGCCACCAATTTATCTTGATGGACAATACATTCTCTTTCATGAGCGAAATATAAACTTGGCAATTCGATATTGTGTTTTTGAATGTAGTTCCACACGTCTAATTCCGTCCAATTACTAATTGGAAATACGCGAACATTATGCCCTTTTTTCACTTTCCCGTTTAGAATATCCCATAATTCTGGACGTTGTAATTTTGGATCCCATTGTCCGAAATCGTCTCGAACGGAAAAAATTCTTTCTTTGGCTCTGGCTTTTTCTTCATCTCGTCTTGCGCCACCGATGCAGGCATCAAATTCATTTTCTTCAATCGCATCTAAAAGCGCGTAGGTTTGTAACGCATTTCTTGATGGAAAACGACCAGCAGTTTCTTTTAAATTGTATTTTTTTATACTGTCTTCTACGGAAGCGACAATTAGTTTTTCTCCAATTTGATTCGCCAAATAATCTCTGAATTCTATGGCTTCAGGGAAATTATGACCCGTATCAATATGCACTAACGGAAAAGGAAATTTCCCTGGACGAAAGGCTTTTAAAGCTAAATGCACCAAAACGATAGAGTCTTTTCCGCCAGAAAAAAGTAAAGCAGGTTTTTCAAATTGTGCGGCCGTTTCACGAAGAATATAGATTGCTTCGTTTTCTAATTGTTCTAAATAATTATGTTGACTCATATTTTTTTGTTTCAAGTTTCAGATTGTTTTTACCTTTTTTTTAAATTTTATTGGTGTAATCCGCATTCTTTTTTGGATTGGTCTTCCCACCACCATCTTCCAGCTCTGAAATCTTCATCGGGTTTTACGGCTCTTGTACATGGTTCGCAACCAATACTTACGAATCCTTTATCGTGTAAAACATTATATGGAACTCCGTTTTGTTTCAAATAATTCACCACTTCATCTGTTGACCAATTTATTAGTGGATTGAATTTGTATAATTGTTTTTCTTCGTCCCATTCTATTTCTTTAACAGAATTTCGATTGTTCGATTGTTCAGCTCTTAAACCAGTAATCCAAACTTTAGCTCCAACTAAGGCTCGATTTAATGGCTCTACTTTTCTAATGAAACAGCATTCTTTTCTTAAATCGACTGAATTGTAAAAAGCGTTAATTCCGTTTTCGTTTATATACTTTTCGATTGTACTTGAATTCGGATAAAAAGCTTTAATCTTCGTATTATATTGCAATTGTGTTTTGTCCCAAACGGAATAGGTTTCTGGAAAAAGTCGGCCTGTATCTAATGTAAAAACTTCAATATTTTTAATTTTTTGCGAAAAAATAGCGTGAGAAATCACTTGATCTTC
>MGWJ01000146.1:0-1856 GCA_001800945.1 Flavobacteria bacterium RIFCSPLOWO2_12_FULL_31_7 | reverse complement strand
TTTTTTAAAGTGTTTTATTTTCTGCGACTATTTTTAATAACTCTTCTTTCATTTTTGATTTTGGTTTAAATAAAAAAGCTCCTTCAATATGAAGGAGCTTTATACTAGTTTTGATTTTGATACAAACAAGTGTTACGGCTCCTTTTTGAGAAAGCACGCGCAACAAACTGAAGTTGAAATTGTATATTTTATAATATTTGTAAACATATTTTTTTGAATTTGAGTATTAGATATAAAAAAAGCCTCTGCGAATACAGAGGCTTTTAGCTATTTTAAAAATTTAAAATTAGGCAATAGTCGTCTCTGCGGAAATTTTCCCCATACAACAACACATATTGCTAACTGTAAATATCATTTTCTTTTCTTTTAATTATAGGGCAAAGATAGATCAATTTTCTATCTAACCAAATTTTATAGATTAATTTTCTAAATTTTGTTACTTAAATACAAGTGAAGTGATAATTATTTTTAAATTAACACTTTTTATAGAAAAATATTCATTCAACTATTCGAAAATCAATTCAAAGGCATTTGTTATACTTTCGATTGCTTCAGTACCAACCGAAACACGTAATAAATTTGGATTGATTCCTAATTCATGTAATTTTTCAAGACCACTTTTCGATTGCAAATAGTCGTAATGTGCTAAATACACATACGGCATGGCAAGGGTGAATTCTGTTCCTAAACTCGGACCTTTAGCCAATTGCAATTTATCGTAATATACTTCAAAATCCTCTTTAAAAATTACCGATAATAATCCTGGAACCAAATTATTTTTCTGAATTTTAGAAAAATTACTTGCTGAATCTTCATGAAAAACAGATTTTATTTCCGCGATTTCTGGTCGAGTTTTCAAATAATTATGTAGTAAAATAGTGTTTTCTGAAACCTTTTTTACTCGATTTTCATATTCTAAAATCTCAAAACCTAATCTTTTAATTTCACCTTCAAAAGGCGGAATTACATATTCATTAATTTCTGAAATTAAAGTTTTATCTTTTACTACAATCGCACCTAAAAGTAAATCGGCATTTCCACAAGCGAATTTAGTCAAGCTTTCCACTACCACATCGCAATAGGGCAAAACCTTAACACAATAAGGCGTTCCTAACGTATTGTCGAGAATTAACTTGACAGAAAAACGACTACATATTTCATACAACTTTGGTAAATCTACACATTGTAATAGCGGATTACTAACAGATTCGGTAATCAAAACCGCTACTTTTTTGTGATTTTCTTGCAACCAATTTTCTAATTGAAGTAAATCGAAAATATTGATTTGCACATGAGAATTTTCATTTCTTTCGATAATTTCCATCGTATCTACATACAACCAACCCAATTGGATAATCTTAGTTTTTCCAATTTCTTTCTGAAGAGCAACGATAGCTTCTGTTGCAGCAAACAAAGCGTTCATTCCACAATTTGAAAGAATAATTGCATCGGAAGTAATTCCATAAACTTCACTCAACGTGTGTTTTATATTAAAAACAGCTTCATCTTCTGGAAGATTTTCTTCTTCAAATATCGAATCGATTAATTCATATTGACACAAAGTAAATTCTGCTTTTCTGGAACTAATTAACAAACCCGTATTTCGGATAAAATCGGTATATTTTTTTAAATTTTCATCCTTAAAATCGAGAATTAAAAACACATTTTCCAACTCATCTTCGATGTATTTGAAAACTACATTAAATGCTTTTTCAATACTAATTTTAGCACGAATGGAAGCGATAGGCACCAACTTTTTATCTTCAGAAACTTTATATTTTTCTTTAATAAATTGCGTCAATTGTTGCACAAACGGATTGGTAAAAAATCGCGGATAACCAGATTTCATTTTTTTA
>MGWJ01000145.1:1472-5322 GCA_001800945.1 Flavobacteria bacterium RIFCSPLOWO2_12_FULL_31_7 | reverse complement strand
ATAATCTGATTTGCAAAGGCATCTCAAAAAACGATACACTTGAGTGAGATTGTGTTTGATTCACCGTAATTTTAACTTGACCAGCACCCCAATTTTGAGACACTATATCATAAGTTGGATATCCTTGATTGTATAACCAATCATTAAAAAATTCTGACAAACTACTTCCGTAAGCCGCTTCTAAGTGAGATTGAAAATTAGCCGTAACAGCATAACCATAAGCAAGTGCAGGATCTGCTAAATAACTTTTTAAAGCCTGAAAAAATAACGCATCGCCCATTTTCCAGCGCAACATGTGGTTAATCATCGCACCTTTGTTATACGATAATCTCGAACTAAAAATTCTATTTACATTTAAAGCTTCCGCATCTGTTAAATAGGTTGCTCCTGTGGCAACAGAAGTAATATTATTAATTTTATTTTCTTTCCATAAAACAAAAGGAGCTGCGCCATCTAAATTTTCTCTAACTAATCCAGACATATATTCTGTAATTCCTTCATTTAACCAAATGTCTTTCCAAGTTCCACATGTAATTTTATCACCAAACCATTGATGAGCCATTTCATGTGCAATTAAATCTCTACCAAAACTTCCCATTGAAGAAACAGTAGAATGCTCCATGCCGCCTCCCCATCCAAATTGTGCATGACCATACTTTTCATTTCTGAATGGATAAGGCTCCAATAAACTTTCGAACAAATTCATTATTGTTGGTGTAACTGCTAATGCCGTTTGTGTAGCCGCAGTATTGGTTTCTGGATATAGATAGTTTATTATAGGAAAATAAGGACTAGCCACTGTTCCTAAACCTGCTTGTTGATTAAATGTTTGATAGTTGGTAACATTCAAAACAATTAAATAAGCTGGAATAGGATATAAATGTTTAAAATGTGTAGTAGCATTTGGACCCACCACTACTCTACTTTGCTCTAATCCGTTTGACACGCTATAATACGTTGAAGGCGCAGTAATATACATATCAAAACTATTGATTTTATCATTTAAATCTTGTTTACAAGGCCACCAATCTCTTGCTCCAAAGGGTTCTGAAAGTGTATAAATTATTGGAGTACCACTATGCGTTCCTCTAGTAAAAGCTCCTTCTGCTGTTGGTGGAATTCCAGAATAAGTGATAGTAACCGTAGCGCTAGTTCCTGTAGTGATAGTTGAAGGAAAGTTAATGTTTAATTCGTAACTACTTTGAGAAAAAGTTAAATTCGTACTATTCATAGTTACTGAACTCACCACTAAAGCAGTTGCCATATCAAAAGTAATGGAATTCATGTTTGATAAAGCGGTAAAAGTGGTACTTACAACACCACTAATCGAAGCAGTTGTGTTAGTAGGATTCACCGTAAAACGCAACTCATGATAAGTCACATCATAATTCAAAGTGTTCGGATTTACGGAAACACTCATCGTAGAAGAAGCAGATTTCATTTCAGACTCCACCATCCTGTTAAATTCAGCATCATCAGATTGCGAAAAACAGAAAGAAGTCAGTAAAACGAAAAAGATTTGGGTAATATTTTTCATTATTCTTAAATTAAATCACGAAAATAGGCAATTTTTTTTAATTTTAAACAATTCTGAAAGTGATTCCATTGGAATTTAACAATTGTGCCATCTGAATTCCTGAAAATTTACAACAATTGCTTACATTTGCTTTCCAAAAATAAACAAACATGTTACAAGTACATTTTATTAGAGAAAACAAAGAAGAAGTCATCACGCGCTTAGCGAAAAAGAACTTCGAAGCTACTGCCATTGTAGAACTTGTTGTGGAATTAGACGAAAAACGTAGAAACACACAAGCAGAATTAGACAATCTTTTAGCGGAATCTAATAAATTATCCAAAGATATCGGTGAAATGATGAAAAAAGGCGAAAAAGCCAAAGCCGAAATCTTAAAAGAAAAAACCACTCAAATTAGAGAAAATTCTAAAAATTTAAGCGAAAGTTTAAATGCGATTGCCAATCAATTGCAAGAAGAATTATACAAATTGCCAAATTTACCTGCTGATATTGTTCCTTTCGGAAAAACACCTGAAGAAAACTTAAATGTTTTTGAAGAAGGTGCGGTTCCTGTTTTACACGAAGGCGCTTTACCTCACTGGGAATTAGCCAAAAAATACGACATTATTGATTTCGAATTAGGAGTTAAAATCACAGGAGCAGGTTTCCCAGTTTACAAAGGAAAAGGAGCCAAATTACAACGTGCGTTAATTTCTTATTTCTTAGATAAAAATACAGATGCAGGTTACAAAGAATTTCAAGTTCCTCATTTAGTAAACGAAGCTTCGGCATATGGAACTGGGCAATTACCAGACAAAGACGGACAAATGTATCATGATGCTACAGATAATTTATATTTAATTCCGACGGCAGAAGTTCCGGTAACCAATATTTTCAGAGACGATTTAATTTCAGAAAACGATTTGCCAATTTTATGTACAGGATACACACCTTGTTTCCGAAGAGAAGCAGGTTCTTATGGTGCACACGTTCGTGGATTGAACCGATTACATCAATTTGATAAAGTAGAAATTGTTCGTATCGAAAAACCAGAAAACTCATATGCAGCTTTAGACGGAATGGTAGAACACGTAAAAGAAATTTTAAAAGAATTGAAATTACCATACCGAGTGTTAAGACTTTGCGGTGGCGATATGGGATTTGCTTCTGCGTTAACATATGATTTTGAAGTGTTTTCAACGGCTCAAGATCGTTGGTTAGAAATTTCTTCTGTGTCTAATTTCGAAACGTTCCAAGCGAACCGATTAAAATTAAGATATAAAGATACAAATGGTAAAAATCAATTGGCTCACACGTTAAACGGAAGTTCGTTAGCGTTACCAAGAGTTTTAGCTGGAATTTTAGAAAACTATCAAACTCCAGAAGGAATCGTAATTCCAGAAGTATTAAGAAAATATACAGGATTTGATATTATTGATTAATTTATAATTCAGTGTCACTCTGAGCGGAGTCAAAGTGTCTTCTAGTATCACAAATAAAAAAAGCAACTTTTAAGAGTTGCTTTTTGTTTATATTACAATTACAAAACCAACCACAACGTTTGTCACCCTGAAAGAGGCTCTCATAATAAAATTCACGACAGTATTAAAAACAACCAATAAGAGATCCTTTCAGGATGACAAGTTTGTGAGTAATTGGAACGCAGACTTAATAAATAAATTCGAACAATTCGATAATTCGTGGCAAAAAAAAGCACAAAGTTTGTCACCGTGAAAGAGACTCTATTTAGTTTGTGTGAGATGCTTTCAGCATGACAAGATTGTGGATAAAACTCACAGCTCTTAAATATTTACTAACCTTGTGTCGAGTTGACTAATTTTTGTTAATTTAGTGGCTTGTAATTATGAAAAAATTATTCTCATATCTGTTTTTCTTTTGCTCGCTATTTAGTTTCGCACAAAACGAACTATTAGCGCAAAATTACTTTGACAAAGGTGAATTTGACAAAGCCATTTCTTTGTATGAAGAATTAGACAAAAAACAACCGGGTAATTTTTATTTCACGCAAAAATTAGTGAGTTGTTACCAAGGTTTAAAACAATTTGATAAAGCTGAAAAACTTCTTTTAAATAAAAAAAACAACTCCAATCAACCTGGTTATTTTGTAGAATTAGGTTATAATGCTCAATTACAAAAAGACCAAAACAAAGCCGATTCGTATTATAAAAAAGCAATTGACGCTGTAGCCAATCAACCGAATTACGCTTATCAAATTGGACAAGCCTTTGAACAAAAATCACTGTTACAACAAGCGTACAACACTTATGAAATTGGACAGAAAAATAGTTCTGGAATGAATTTCGATTACCAAAT
>MGWJ01000145.1:0-1441 GCA_001800945.1 Flavobacteria bacterium RIFCSPLOWO2_12_FULL_31_7 | reverse complement strand
TGGACAGAAAAATAGTTCTGGAATGAATTTCGATTACCAAATGGCATTGCTTCAAGGTCAAATGGGAAATTTAGATGTGATGGTGGTAAAACTTTTAGATTACTCATATTCCAATGTGAACGCTACTTTAAATGTTCAAAATCAGCTTACTTTGTTCATGCAAGATGATGCTGAAAATGTATTCGCCAATTCGTTAAAAAAAGAACTTTTACTGCGTACACAAAAAACACAAGACATTTATTGGAATCAGTTTTTGAGTTGGTTATACGTCAATCAGAAAGAATACGGAAAAGCATTTATTCAGGAAAAATCCATTTATAAAAGAAATCCCGAATCGTTTGACGACATTATTCAATTGGCACAAATTTGCGTGAACGAAAAAGATAATGAAACGGCTCAAGCTATTTTCCAATTCATTTTGCAAAATACCACAGACGAATCTACCATTTTAAATGCGCAATATTTTCTGTTAAAGAATGAAATAGCTAATGCGAAACTAGAGAATTATCCAGCAATTCAATCGAAATTTGACACTTTATTAACTCAATTTGGAGAATCGCCCTTTTCAGTAGATTTACAAATTTTAGCCGCACATTTTAAAGCTTTTTATCAAAATGATTTTGAAAATTCGAAGTTACTTTTAGATAAAATGATGGAAATGCCATTGAATGTCCGTCAGAAAGCAAAAGTTAAAATGGAATTAGCGGATGTTTTGGTGTATAACGAAAAGTTCAATCAGGCGATTATTTATTACGCACAAATTCAGAACGATTTGCCTAATGACGAATTTTCACACGAAGCCAGTATGCGAATGGCGAAAACCAGTTTCTTCAAAAAGGATTTCGATTGGGCGAAAAAACAAGCTAAAGAATTGAAACAAGCTTCCACACAATTAATTGCAAACGATGCCGTAGAATTGTTTTTACTAATTAGCGATAATGAAGTGGAAGATTCGCTAAAAGTCGCTTTGCAAGATTTCTCTAAAGCGGATTTATTAGAATATCAAAACAAACCAAAAGAAGCATTAGAGGCCTTTTTACAAATTTTAGTCAAACACAAAGGCCAATCAATTGAAGCAGGAACTTTGTATAAAGTAGGTAGAAATTATGAAAAATTAGGTAATTTTGCCAAAGCAATTACGTATTATCAAACCATTTTAGACCATCATAAAGACGGAATTTATACTGATGAAGCCTTATTTTATTCGGCAGAAATTTATAACAAACAACTCAACGATCCAGAAAAAGCGAAGAGTTTATATGAGAAAGTGGTTTTAGAACATCCAGATAGTATTTATTTTACAGAAGCTCGAAAACAATACCGCCAATTGCGAGGCGACAAACAACAAGGAATATAAAAGAATAAACAAACATAAATATGAAATTCAATACCAAAGTAATCCACGGAAATCAGCATCACGATCCAAGTACTGGAGCGGTAA
>MGWJ01000144.1 GCA_001800945.1 Flavobacteria bacterium RIFCSPLOWO2_12_FULL_31_7 | reverse complement strand
AGGAGTAAGAATGTTTCCTAAATTGGAAGATCATCTTGCAAACGGACTAACAGGCAATAGATGGGAAAGGATTCCTGAGCCTACTGCTGCGAATAGAGTCGTGAATTTTAGAATGACAGTTCGTGATAATAGAGCTGGTGGTTCAACAAATGAAAGTGTTAATACAGCTGTGACTTTCGATTTTACTAAAGGACCATTTACAATAACATCACAAAATACCGCAGGTTTAAGTTTCGCACAAGGATCTTCTCAAACAGTTACTTGGAGCGTAAATGGCACAAACACTATGACTGGTGCAGCCAATGTAAATATAAAATTATCAACAGATGGAGGATTAAGCTATCCAATCACTTTATTAGCAAATACTCCAAATGACGGAACTCAGGCAGTTACAATGCCTAACATATTGGCTACTAAATGTAGAATATTAATTGAACCAACTGGAAATGATTTTTATGCCATAAATACAAATAATTTTGCTATTGGATATACCGTTAATGAGGTTTGTACGAATTATACAGTTACACCAAACTTCACAATTCCAGAATCTGAAGTAACAGTTGATGTGCCAATTACAATCAATGATAATTATGCAATTACAGATGTTAATGTAACTACTTCTATAACACATCCAAGAAGAAGTCAATTGCGCGTTACATTAAGAAAAGCATCGCAAAGTGTATATGAAGAAAGATTCTTGTTTAAAGGTGGTGCTTGTGGTACGGCTATTACAAATTTAAATGGGACTTTCGATGATGAGTCCGCTACTGCAGCTGCTTGCGGTGCGACTAATAATTTTGGAAATATGAAACCTTACGATCCAATTACTTCATTTGATGGATTAAATTGTAATGGGGTTTGGTATTTAGGTATTAGAGACGCAACCGTTGATGCAAATGATGGAGTGTTAAATAGTTTTACAATTACAGTTTGTAGATATGATTATACTTTAATTGGAGGAGCTTGTGGTACGACAACTTCTACTTGGAACGGAACATCATGGTCTAACGGTACGCCAACAAACAGTGTAGCTGCAATTTTCACAGGAAATTATACTTCTACAGGTGATTTAGAAGCTTGTTCAGCAACTATCGCGACTGGAGTTACAGTAACATTTAACGCAGGTCATACGTTTGTTGTAGGTGATGCCGTAACCGTTAATGGAACAGGAAGTTTAGTAATAAACAATAATGCTGCATTACGTCAAACAGGAGAGAAAACAAATGTTGGAAATATTATTGTAAAACGTAATAGTGCTCCAATGGTTCGTTTAGATTATACAGCTTGGTCTTCTCCTGTAAACGGACAACAATTACAGTCTTTCTCACCAAATACATTAGCAACAAGATTTTATCAATATTTATATACAGGAACCACAACTCCTACAGCGTATCAAACTGTAAACGCTACAACTAATTTTGTGTCTGGAAAAGGTTATATGATTCGTGCAGCAAATGATTGGCCTACAACTGCTACAACCTTTAATGGGCAATTTACTGGTATTCCTTATAATGGATTTGTTACTCAAAATATCGGAAAAGGTTATAATTTATTAGGTAATCCTTATGCTTCTCCTGTTGATGCAACAAAATTTTTATCAGATAACTCTACTTTAGTTGGTGCGTTATATTTTTGGACACATACAACGCCAGCTAGTGGTGGTGTGTATCCAGTAAATAATTTTGCATCGTATACTGCTTTAGGAGGTACAGCTGCTGCTGCTGGAGGTGCTGTTCCAAACGGAACTATTCAAGTAGGGCAAGGTTTTTATATTAATGCATATGATTCAGGTTCAGCAAGTTTTACAAATGCTCAACGTGTAAACGCGTCAGTTTCTACACAATTTTACAGAACTTTAAATAGTGATGTAACTAATACAGGAAAACACAGAATTTGGTTAAATTTAAATGACACATCAAATAGCTACAACCAAATATTAGTAGGTTACACAGATGGTGCTACAAACGGAATTGACCAAGCTATTGATGCGGAAGTTTTAGACAAAAGTAACACCATGTTATATAATGTTATCAACGATTCAGAATATGTAATTCAAGGTAAAGGATTGCCATTTTCAGAAACCGATGAAATAAAATTAGGATTAAAAGCAACTACTGCTGGAAATTACACTATTTCTTTGGAAAATGTTGATGGATTATTTATGAATCAAAATGTGTTTTTAAAGGATAATGTAACAAATACTATTCACGATATTAAACTAATGCCTTATACATTTACAACTTCAGAAGGGGTTTTTAATGATAGATTTAAAGTAGTGTTTAAAACTCCAGTGTCAGGAAATCAATTAGTTAATGAGAATGATATTGTGGTAGTTTCTAATGAAGAATTAAATGTACAATCTACAACTGAAAAAATAGCAAGTGTACTTGTTTTTGATGTCTTAGGTAGAAAATTATTTGAAGTAAATAATGTGAAAACAAATAACTGTATCATTCCAATTTCAAAACGTAATGTTCCTTTATTAATGGAAATTAATTTAGTGAACGGAAATAAAATTAATAAGAAAGTAGTGCATTAATTGCAATATTTTTAGTAAATAATTGAAAAAGAGAGACATTTTGTCTCTCTTTTTTGCTTTTTAACGATTTTTTTATATATTTGGAATCCTAAAACCCCCCAAATATATTACAATGAAAAAAAATTTACTTTATTTGTTTATGTTTTTCATAACCTATTCATTTAGTCAAGAAAATATAAAAACACCTAATCAAGAGAAAAGCAAAATTGTCAGAAAAGACGAAGCTGTAAAAGATTTTTCGAATGAATTAAATCAAGCAAGAGCTTTTCAACCTACTGGTATTATCAGATGTGCTTCTACAGAACATAACAGAAGTCTTCAAAAAAACAAACTCGCACCAAGCGACGAAGAATTTGAAAGATGGTTAGCGCCAAAAGTCGCTGAAATTAAAAGAAAAAGACATCTTAGAGCTTTACCTTCAACAATAGTAATTCCAGTTGTTATTCATATTGTGCATAACGGTGATGCTGTTGGGTCAGGCGAAAATATTTCTTTAGCTCAAGCGCTTTCGCAAATCCGAGTATTTAATGAAGATTTTGGTAAATTAGCTGGAACACCTGGTGATGGAGCTGGAGTGGATACAGGTATCCAATTCTGTTTAGCTCAAGTTGATCCAAGTGGTAATCCAACAAACGGTGTAGTAAGACATAATTTAGGAATAGCAGCTTTTGGATCTGCACAAGTTGAAGCTGCTAAAGCAAGTACAATTTGGGATCCAACCAAATATTTAAACATGTGGACTTTCAATTTTGGAGGTGATTTAGCAGGTGTTTTAGGTTACGCACAATTCCCTACAGGTTCTGGACTTCCAGGTATGCCATCAGGAGAATGTTTTGACGATTCAGGAAGCGGTGCTTCAACAGACGGAGTAGTTTGTGCTTACACAACTTGGGGCTCTAGTTCTTACGCAACTGGTGCTTTTGGCGCTCCATACGATAAAGGTAGAACTATGACGCATGAAGTAGGTCATATGTTCGGTTTACGCCATATTTGGGGTGATGACGCTTGTCCGGCTTCAGGAGGAAACGTATATACCAATGAAGATTTTTGTGCCGATACACCAGCAGCAGCAGCAGCCAATTTTGGTTGTCCCGCAGGTACAAATTCTTGTACAGCAATTGCAGGAAATGACATGATTCAAAACTACATGGATTATACAGATGATACCTGTATGAGCATTTTTACACAAGACCAAAAAGATAGAATGTTGGCGGTTTTAATGAATTCTCCAAGAAGAGATGACTTACTAGTGTCAACAGTTTGTTCAGCAGTGGTTACACCAAACATCCAATTTAAAAGACAAGATTGTGATTTCAGACCAGTAAATAGTGTTCTTGAGGGCAACGCTTGTGCTGGATATACTGAATTTACAATTGTTTTAGATATAGACAAAGCACCTTCAGCGAATGCAGTTGTTACTTTTGCAATTGATGGAACTTCTACTGCAAATGCCTCTGATGTGCAAATTATGACGCCAACTGTAACATTTCCGGCTGGTTCAACAGCAGATCAAAACTTAGTTTTAAGAGTTTTACATGATGGTGTAGTAGAACCTAACGAAAATTTAGTTATTTCTTTCACTGTTAATGCTAATGGTGGAGATGCTGTAGCAAATGCGAACGGAAAAATGTTTGATTTAACTATTCTTAATGATGATTTAGCACCAACATTAACTCAAACTTACAATCTTATTGATGAAGATTTTGAAGATGCAGCTGGTTGGTTAGTTTTAGATGCTGATGGAGATACAAGAACATGGGGAACAGTTACTGGTTTAGATGGTTTTGGTACTGCTCCAAATACAGTTACAGGTGCCGCGGCTTATTCTGAAAAAAGATTAACTTATTTAGGAGGAACAGGTACAGCAAATCCTGTAAACAATTATTTTATAAGTCCGCAAGTTACTTTGCCAACTACAGCAGCTTCTGCAACACTTTCTTTCATTTTAGCGGCCTATGACAATACAGCACAAGTAAGAAATGCAGGTAATTTTAGTGTATATTTTACAACAAGTATTGCTAATGAAGCTGCAATTTTAGGAGGTACCTTAGTACAAGCTAATCTTATTAATAATGAAAATACTTCTCAATTAAGAACATATAATTTGATGACCACTCCTAATTTATTAGGACAAACAGGATATTTAGTGTTCAGACATAATAATACATCTGCTACAGCTGATGTTGGATTGTTAATAATTGATACTGTTAAATTAGTTGTTGTAAAAAACACATTAGTTCAAACTGAAATTAATACGCCTACTAGATACGATGCAATATTGAACTCTTCAGGAAATATGTATGGATATGACGATGCTACAAGTAGTATTATCGCAGGAATTACAAATAGCACATCAACTAATTACGGATGTACATCAATTGAAGTAAATAGAAGTCAAACTTCTGTTGGTGCGGGTTCAGCTTCATTTATAGATACAAATGCAGCTAACAGAATTATGCCAAAAACATATTATGTTACAACAGCGAACGATACAGCAACAGGTAACTATTCAATTACTTTGTATTGTACAGCAGCTGAAGTTGCAGCATGGGAAGCCGCTACAGGAAAATCAAGAACGGCTTTACAAATCATTAAAGTAATCAACAATCCGATTTCAACTATCAATGCTTCTAATTATACGAATTATTTAATTGAAGAAAAACCAGCAACAATTGGAGCGTTTGGATCAGGTGTTACTTTTACAGCAACATTCAATACAAACATGACAGGTGGTTATGCTATTGGTCCAAAAACCGGGATTGTTTGTGGTGATTTAACTTCAACTTGGAACGGAACAACCTGGTCTAACGGGGCACCATCTAAAGTAACTGCTGTTACTTTTACAGGAAACTATTCTTCTACGGCAGATTTAGACGCTTGTTCTGCAACCATTAATACAGGTGTAAATGTTACGTTCAATGCCGGACACACTTTCATCATTGGAAATGGTGTAACTGTTAACGGAACAGGTACGTTTACAATCAATAATAATGCAGCATTAAGACAAGTAAATAACACAGCAAACACTGGAAATGTTATTGTGAGAAGAAATTCTGCAGCGAATGTAAGATTAGACTATACCGCATGGTCTTCACCAGTTGCAGGACAACAATTACAAGCGTTTTCGCCAAGTACATTACCAACCAGATTTTATCAATATTTATTTACTGGAACAACAACACCTACTGCTTATCAAGTGGTTAATCCTACAACAAACTTTGTAGTTGGTAAAGGATATATGATCAGAGCGGCAGATAACTGGCCATTAACTCCAACTGTGTTTAACGGGCAATTTACAGGTGTGCCAACAAATGGAAACGTTTCGCAACCAATCGGATTAGGTTACAATTTATTAGGAAACCCTTATGCTTCTCCAATTTCTGCAAACCTTTTCTTAGGAGCAAATGCTTCAATACCAACGTTATACTTCTGGACACATACAGCACCAGCAAGTGGAGGGGTTTATCCAGTTAATAATTATGCTTCTTACACTACTTTAGGTGGTACAGCAGCTGCAGCTGGAGGAGCCGTTCCAAACGGAACTATTCAAACTGGTCAAGGATTTTATGTAAGAACAACTGTAGCAGGAAATGCAAATTTCACCAATGCTCAACGTGTTAATGCTTCTGTTTCTACTCAGTTTTATAGAACTGCTACAAGTAGTGTTGCTACTACAGAACCAGAAAAACACAGAATTTGGTTAAACTTAAACGATGCTTCAAATAACTATAATCAAATATTAGTGGGTTATGTTAACGGTGCTACAAACGGAATTGATCATGCTATTGATGGTGAAGTTTTAGATAAAGATAATACGATGTTATATAATCTTATCGCTGATTCAGAGTATGTGATTCAAGGAAAAGGTTTACCATTTGCAGATACAGATGAAATTGCTTTAGGATTGAAAGCTACTACAGCAGGAACATATTCTATTTCGTTAGAAAATGTAGATGGATTATTCACGGCTCAAAATGTATATGTGAAAGATAACGTAACGAACACCATTCACGATATCAAACAAACACCTTATACTTTTACAACAGCTGATGGAGTATTCAATAACAGATTTAAAGTAGTGTTTAGAAACGAAGCTTTAGCTAATCCATCATTTGTTTCAGAGGAAAGTGTAGTAGTGTTTACGCAAAATGAAGAATTGAAAATCAATGCTTCACAAGAAATTGCGAAAGTGGAAGTTTTTGATGTGTTAGGAAGAAGTATTTACAAAAACAATACAGTAAATGATAAAGTACTAAACATTACTTCAATCGCAAATAGAAATCAAGCTTTATTAGTTAAAATTACTTTTGCAACAGGTCAATCAGTGACTAAAAAAGTAATTAAATAAGTACAAGAAATTCAATTTTAAATCTCGATTCTGATGTATTTCAGAATCGAGATTTTTTTTATGCTTAAAATTATGGTAACAATTTTTAAACTTCAAACGGAATAACTATCTTTGCCGCTTATTTAAAACAAAGAAAATGAGCAAATTATTAATTGTAGGAACCGTAGCATTTGACGCTATTGAAACACCTTTTGGAAAAACAGATAAAATTTTAGGCGGAGCAGCAACTTATATCGGTTTATCAGCGTCTTTTTTTAATGTAGATTCAGCAATTGTATCGGTTGTAGGTGAAGATTTCCCACAAGAACATTTAGATTTATTATCAGAAAGAAACATAAATATCGAAGGAATTGAAATCGTAAAAGGTGGAAAAACATTCTTTTGGAGTGGAAAATACCATAACGATATGAATTCTCGTGATACGTTAGCTACAGAATTAAACGTTTTAGCAGATTTTAACCCAGTAGTTCCTCAAGCCTACCAAGACGCTTCAGTGGTAATGTTAGGAAACTTACACCCAATTGTACAATCTTCGGTTTTAAACCAAATGACTACACAACCCAAATTAGTTGTTTTAGATACAATGAACTTTTGGATGGATTGCGCTTTACCAGAATTATTAGACGTAATCAAACGTGTAGACGTAATTACTATTAATGATGAAGAAGCGCGTCAATTATCTGGAGAATATTCTCTAGTGAAAGCTGCGGCTAAAATCCATACAATGGGTCCAAAATATGTAGTAATCAAAAAAGGAGAACACGGTGCCTTAATTTTTCATAATAAGGATGTTTTCTTCGCACCAGCGTTACCATTAGAAGAAGTTTTTGATCCAACAGGAGCAGGAGACACTTTCGCAGGTGGTTTCTCAGGATATATCGCACAATCTGAAGATGTTTCTTTTGAAAGCATGAAAAATGCCATTATTCACGGTTCCAATTTAGCTTCATTCTGTGTAGAAAAATTCGGAACTGAAAGAATGGTCGATTTAAACAAAGAAGACGTTTACGCACGTTTACAACAGTTTAAGTCATTAACACAATTTGACATCAAATTATAAGCACAAAATATGCCTCGAACTTTCGGGGCTTTTTTAATACAACTAATACATAAACAAATTCTGAACTCATTCAGAATAAACAACACAACAACAACTATGAGCGACGCTATTAAACACGAATGTGGAATTGCCTTACTTAGATTATTAAAACCATTAGAATACTATAAAGAAAAATATGGTACTGCTTTTTACGGTGTAGAAAAAATGTACCTTTTAATGGAAAAACAACACAATCGCGGACAAGATGGTGCAGGTTTTGCCAGCATCAAATTAGATGTGAAACCAGGACAAAGATACATCAGCAGAATCCGTTCCAATCAAGCGCAACCGATTCAAGATATTTTTGCACAAATTAATGCCAGAATTTCTGATGAATTAACCAAAAATCCTTCGTATCAAAATAATGTAGCGCTACAAAAAGAAAATATTCCGTATGTAGGGGAATTATTTTTAGGTCACGTTCGTTACGGAACTTTTGGTAAAAATAGCATAGAAAGTGTGCACCCGTTTTTACGTCAGAATAACTGGATGCATCGAAATTTATTAGTCGCTGGAAATTTCAATATGACTAACGTTAAAGAATTATTCCAAGATTTAGTTGATGTGGGGCAACATCCAAAACTAATGGCTGATACCGTTACAGTGATGGAGAAAATTGGTCATTTCTTAGATGATGAAATTACCGATTTATATTTAGATTGTAAAAACGAAGGATTAACCAAATTAGAAGCTTCACCAGTAATTGCAGAAAGATTAAACATTGCAAGAATTTTAAAAAGAGCGTCTAAAAATTTCGATGGTGGTTATGCTATGGCTGGACTTCTTGGTCACGGTGATGCCTTTGTAGTAAGAGATCCAAACGGAATTCGCCCTGCTTATTATTATCAAGATGATGAAATTGTAGTAGTCGCTTCAGAACGACCAGTTATTCAAACGGTATTTAATGTAGCTTTTGAAGAGGTGAAAGAATTACAACGTGGAGATGCAATTATCGTAAAGAAAAACGGAAATGTATCGTTTGAAAATATCAGAGAAGCTGCCGAGAATAAGGCTTGTTCTTTTGAAAGAATTTACTTTTCTCGCGGAAGCGATGCCGAAATCTATAAAGAAAGAAAATTATTAGGGAAATATGTGTTTCCAAGTGTATTAAAAGAAATTGATAATGACATCCATAATTCGGTTTTCTCTTTTATTCCAAATACAGCAGAAACGTCTTTCTACGGAATGGCAGAAGCAGCTCAAAAACACTTAGATGAGCAAAAAGTAAAAGACATTATTGCACAAAAAGATACCTTAGACGAAAAAGGCTTAAACGCGATTTTAGAAGAGAAAGTACGTACCGAGAAAATTGCCATTAAAGATGTAAAACTTCGTACGTTTATTACTGAAGATAGTAGCCGTGACGAAATGGTAGCTCATGTTTACGACATCACTTATGGCGTAGTAAAACCTACAGATAATTTAGTAATTATTGATGATAGTATCGTTCGTGGTACAACTTTAAAACAAAGTATTATCAAAATTTTAGATAGATTAAATCCGAAAAAAATCGTAGTAGTTTCTTCGGCACCACAAATTAGATATCCAGATTGTTACGGAATTGATATGAGTACTTTAGAAGGTTTTATCGCTTTCCGAGCAGCTTTAGAATTACTAAAAGATACCAATCAATATCATATTGTGGAAGAAGTTTACAAAAAATGTAAAGCACAACAAGGATTAAAAGATACAGAAGTTATCAATCATGTAAAAGAAATTTATGCACCATTTTCAGACGAACAAATTTCGGATAAAATGGCAGAAATGCTAACGTCAAAAGAGGTGAAAGCAGATGTGAAAATCATTTTCCAAAAAGTAGAAGATTTACATAAAGCTTGTCCAAAAAACTTAGGCGACTGGTATTTTACTGGAAATTATCCAACTCCAGGAGGAAACAGAGTGGTAAATACTGCATTTATCAATTTCTATGAAGGCAATGGACAACGTGCATATTAACAAAAAGTGCATTTCAACGGGAATATTTACTTTATAACAAATATTTTATTCTACTCTAATAACTTATGCTACTTTTATATCACCAGAAAATTAGTAGGTTAAGTTTTATGGTAGATTTGGGGCAAAAAGGGTGAAACGAAAGTTTCACCTTTTTTATTTTACATTACTCTGACTTTATATATTGTCACCCTGAGCGGAGTCGAAGGCTACTTATATTAATATAATTAAATCACTTTTTCCATACTATTTCTTGTTGAATTTACTAAATTAGCCTAAGAATTAAAACTAAATTCCCTAAAATGGAAAACACGCTTCAAAACACGTATAATTTTATTTTTGAAGAAGCTTTATTGAATGAAATTTCAGAAGCTTCAAAGATTCATGATTTCAAAGAAGGTGATATTATTATTGATTTTGGAGAAAATATCAAAAGTATTCCATTAATTTTAACAGGTGCGATTAAAATTTTACGTGAAGATTTTGATGAAGGAGAATTACTTTTATATTTTATCGAAAAAGGCGATACTTGTGCGATGTCCATGCAATGTTGTTTAGGAAAAGCCAAAAGTGAAATTCGCGCCATTGCAGAAACTGACGGACAATTGATTTTAATTCCAGTAGCCAAAATGAACGAATGGTTAGGCAAATACGCTACTTGGCGAAATTTCGTATTCAACAGCTACAACAACCGTTTGAAAGAAATGCTAACCACCATCGACCATTTAGCATTTATGAATATGGACGAAAGATTACTAAATTATCTTTTAGAAAAATCGAAAATCAATCATTCTAAACATATTCACAACACCCATCAAGAAATTGCTTACGACTTAAATACCTCAAGAGTGGTAATTTCTCGCATCTTAAAAGCGCTAGAAAACAAAGGAAAAATTAAATTGAATAGAGCGTATATTGAGTTGTTGTAAATCAAAAATCCCACCTCTGTAACATTTGTAACTGTATACCATTTCGGATGCGTTTAAATTTGCTTCATAATTAATCAGATTATGAAAAAAATGAAACAACCGATTTTTATCACCACTTTATTATTTTCAGTTTTTGGATTGGCACAAGACACGCTGACTATTTCTAAAAACGATATTTCTAAGAAAATATCAGAAAATAATTTACAAGTGAGAATTGCTGAAAAAAACTTTCAGTCGGCCAAAGCAGATTACAACCAATCGAAAGCGGTGTTTTTACCGAATATTAATGTTTCGCACACTGGAATTTCAACCACCAATCCGTTAATGGCTTTTGGTTCGAAATTAAACCAGGAAATATTAACGGCTTCCGATTTTAATCCCGCTTTATTAAATGACCCAGCAAAAACGCAAAATTTTGCTACAAAATTCGAAATCCAACAACCCCTCATTAATATAGATGGTTTTTACGGAAGACAAGCCGCAAAAGCTAAAATGGAAGCGTTCCAACTACAAACCGAACGCACCAAAGAATACTTAGAATTAGAAGTTTCTAAAGCCTACATGCAATTGCAATTGGCTTATAAAGCCGTAAACGTTCTAGAAAAAGCCAACACCACAGGAAAAGCCAATTTGAAATTAGTCGAAAATTATTTCAAACAAGGCATGCTGCAAAAAACAGATTTATTAAACGTGCAAGTTCGAGTAAACGAAATCGCAAATCAGTTGCAATATGCAAAAAGTAACGTACAAAATGCCTCAGATTATTTGGCATTTCTTTTAAACGAAGACACACAAGGAAAAATCTACAAACCTGCTGAAGTTTTAGAAAACACGATAGCCATTGAAGAAGTCAACGCGACTTTATCTGAAAACAGAAAAGACATTCAAGCGATGACAAAATCTTCAGAAGCATATGCGAAAATGTTGCAATCATCAAAAATGACTTTTTTACCAAGGTTAAATGCTTTCGGAAGCTATGAAATGTACGATAAAAACATCCTAGGAACTTCAGCAAAAGGCTATTTAGTAGGTGCACAATTATCTTGGAATGTTTTCGATGGGTATAAATCTATCGGAAAATTCGAAAAAGCAAAAGCGGAATCTCAAAAAGCTGATGCGGAAAAAGACCAATACACGAAACAAAGTCAATTGGAATTAAATAAAACCAATCGCCAATTAAAAGATGCAGAAAACAAAGTGAATGTATCAAAATTAGCTTTCGAACAATCACAAGAAGCGTACAGAATTCGTCAAAACCGATTCACACAAGGTTTAGAAAAAACAACCGATTTATTACAATCCGAAACGCAAATGATTCAAAAAGAATTAGAACAATTACAAGCGGTTTTCGAGTATAATTTCACCAAACAGTATTTACAGTTTTTAACGAAATAGAAAAAAATAACAATATTCAAATAACACAGATTTAAGAAATTATATAAATTTTTAAAATTTCTCGAATCAGTGTTTTAAAAAACAAATAAATTATGAAAAAAATAAGCATCCTAACACTTTCCACTTTAGTATTTCTATCCTGTGGAAAAGAAGCAAAAGAAGTAACTAACAACGAACCAGCGATTAAAGTTGTAGTAAATGGTTTAGCGACAAACAGCTCAGAATTCATCACCGCAAGTGGAAAAACAGAAGCGGAAAGCAGTGCCAATTTAAGCACCAGAATGATGGGTTATGTGACTAAAGTTCACGTAAAAACAGGTCAGAAAGTGGCGGCCGGACAATTATTAGTAAGTATCAATAGTTCCGACTTACAAGCCAAAAAAGCACAAGTGGACGCCTCAATTTTACAAGCAACGGCAGCCTATAATAATGCGAAAAAAGATTATGACAGATTCACGGTTTTATTCAGCCAACAAAGTGCGTCTCAAAAAGAATTAGACGATATGACTTCTCGTTACGAAATGGCAAAAGCAAGTTTAGCGGGTGCGAAACAAATGCGTAATGAAGTTATGGCGCAGTTCTCGTACTCAAATATTACCGCTCCATTTTCTGGAGAAGTGACCAATACTTTCATCAAAGAAGGCGACATGGCCAATCCAGGAATGCCGTTAGTGAGTATTGAAGGTATTTCTAGAATGCAAGTAACGGCAATGGTTTCTGAAGGCGATATTTCTCAAATTAAAAACGGAATGCCAGTGAAAATTATGGTGAAATCGTTAAACAAAGAAGTGCCAGGTAAAGTTTCAGAAGTGAGTGGTTCAGCCAAAAACACAGGTGGACAATATTTAGTGAAAGTGACTTTAAACTCGAACGATAAAACCATTTTATCAGGAATGTTCGTCAACGTACAATTTCCAATCGCGAATTCACCAAAATCTGAAGCGACTGTAAAATCAGATAAAGTAATGGTGCCAGAAAGTGCATTGGTAAAACACGGTCAATTAACAGGAATTTACACAATTGCCAACGGAAAAACAGCCATTTTAAGATGGATTAGAACTGGAAAATCGTTCGGCAATCAAGTAGAAGTTTTATCAGGATTATCGGCTAACGAGCAATATATTGTTTCGGCAGAAGGCAAATTGTATAACGGTGCAAATATTAGTGTTCAGTAATTAGTAATCAGTTTTCAGTCGCAGTTTTCAATACACAACTTGAAACCTGAAACTTGAAACTTTTAAACAAAAATAAAATGCAAGAAGGTATATCAGGTAAAATTGCCCATTTTTTCATCAACTCTAAATTAACGATTTTGTTAATGGTTGGTTTGATGATCATCGGGGTATATAGTTCGTTCTTAATTCCTCGTGAAGAAGAACCACAAATTAATGTTCCAATGGCGGATATTATGATTGGATACCCAGGTGCCAGTCCGGCAGAAGTGGAAAGTCGTGTGATCAAACCCCTAGAAAAAGTATTGTCTAACATCAAAGGTGTAGAACATTTACATAGTATGGCCATGAACGGTCAGGCCATGATCATTGTGCAGTTTTATGTAGGCGAAGATTCAGAGCGCTCGTATGTGAAATTGTACGACGAGTTAATGAAAAATGAAAACATTTTTCCAAAAGGCGTATACAAACCGATGGTAAAAACGCGTTCAATCGATGATGTACCAATGTTAGGAGTTACGCTTTGGAGCGAAAAATTAAACGATTTCGAAATCCGTCAAATTGCGGAAGAAGTGACTTCGGAAATTGAAAAAGTAAAAGATGTAGCCATTACCAAAGAAATTGGCGGAAGAACTCGCGAATTAAAAGTCGTTTTAGATAAAGATAAAATGGCCGAAAATGGTGTGGATGCTTTAGGAATTATGCAAATGATTCAAGCCAATAACGGCAGTTCACAATCTGGAAGTTTTGTAAATAACGACAAAGAATATTTACTAACAACAGGAGAATTTTTATCAACTTCAGAAGATGTAGAAAATTTAGTTGTGGGTGTGAATGCTAACATGCCAGTATATTTAAAACAAGTCGCAGCTGTTCAAGACGGACCTTCAACACCAAGAAGCTACGTGTCTTTCGGATACGGAAAAGCGAATGAAAAATATGCGAAAAACAAATCGGAATATCCCGCGGTTACTATTTCGGTTGGAAAAGTAAAAGGTGCGGATGCGATGCAAATTTCGGATAAAATCATCGAAAAAATTGAAACCTTAAAAAAGACGTTAATCACAGATGATGTTCACGTAGAAATCTCTAGAAATTATGGTGAAACTGCTTCTCATAAAGTTGGCGAATTATTAATGCACTTAGGTGTGGCGATTATCGCGGTAACGCTTTTAGTGATGTTAGCGATGGGTTGGCGCGGTGGTTTAGTGGTTTTCTTTTCGGTACCCTTAACCTTTGCCTTGACGTTGTTTGCTTATTATATGTTGGGGTACACGTTAAATAGAATTACACTTTTCGCTCTAGTTTTTGTGGTGGGAATTGTAGTAGATGACAGTATTATCATTGCCGAAAACATGCACCGACATTTTAAAATGAAGCGATTGCCGTTCAAGCAAGCTGCGATTTATGCGATTAACGAAGTAGGAAATCCAACCATTTTAGCCACATTTACAGTTATTGCTGCTATTTTACCAATGGCTTTCGTATCAGGAATGATGGGGCCTTACATGAGTCCGATGCCAATTGGTGCTTCCATTGCGATGTTATTGTCGTTGTTTGTTGCCTTAACGGTTACACCTTATTTAGGGTATCATTTATTACACGAAAAAGAAGAACAAGAACACAAAGCGGAACAAGGTTTAGAAACGTCTTGGATTTACAGATTGTACAATAAAATTGAACGTCCGTTTTTAG
>MGWJ01000143.1:34156-39078 GCA_001800945.1 Flavobacteria bacterium RIFCSPLOWO2_12_FULL_31_7 | reverse complement strand
TTCAACTTTCAAAGTAACTGACGGGATGTTTAAATTAGAAGTAGATGAGCAATATGCTGATTTATATTTAACAAATTCTACAGATATTCAAGTTGCTTTAGATTATAAAGATTTCGATAAGACTATTAAATTTAAAGGGAAAGGTGCTAACGAAAATGCTTTTTTAGCTGCTGAAACTTTAAAACAAGGGGATCAAACTGCTTTTGAACCAATGATGAAAGCAGAAAGTTTAGAAGCCTTGAATACAGAAGTTGCTAAATATAAAGAAAGTATTTTTGCGGTTATTCCTCAAAATTTAGATGCTGGTTTTGTTGCTAAATACAAAGCTGATGTAGAAAACGGTATGAAAGGGATGGTGCAATATTTATCTGCAGCATTTGAATTGAAAAAATTAAACGGAACGGTTTCTCCTTCATTCAATTTCGAAAATCATAAAGGTGGATTCACTTCATTAGAAAGTTTAAAAGGGAAATATGTGTATGTTGATGTTTGGGCAACTTGGTGTGGACCTTGCCGTCAAGAAATTCCTTTTTTACAAAAAACCGAAGAAGCCTACCACGGTAAAAATATAGAATTCGTAAGTATTTCTGTGGATGTAATGAAAGACAAAGAAAAATGGAACAAATTCGTAACAGATAAAAATTTAGGTGGTATTCAATTATTAGCAGATAAAGATTGGAAATCTGATTTTGTACAAGGTTATAAAATTAACGGTATTCCAAGATTTATTTTAATCAGTCCAGAAGGAAAAATTGTAAACGCAGACGCGCCAAGACCTTCATCACCTGAATTAGTGACTTTATTAGATTCATTAGTAAAATAAAATAATATCTAAAAAAATAAAGAACTGCTTTCGGGCAGTTTTTTTATGAGTATTAACTTTTTTTAAAGAGATTTTTAGCAAGAAGTTTTATACTTTTGCAAGGCTAAAAAATTAAATTATTACCTCAAAAAATAAAATCTAAACAAATGAAAGTAGCCGTTGTTGGAGCCACTGGAATGGTGGGAGAAGTAATGCTTCAAATATTAAAAGAAAGAAATTTTCCGGTTACGGAATTAATCCCTGTGGCTTCAGAAAAATCTGTAGGTAAGGAAATTGAATTCAACGGAAAAACATATAAAGTAGTTGGTTTACAAACTGCGGTTGATATGAAAGCAGATATCGCTTTGTTTTCTGCAGGTGGAGAAACTTCTTTAGCTTGGGCACCAAAATTTGCTGCAGCGGGAACTACAGTTATTGATAATTCTTCAGCTTGGAGAATGGATGAAACTAAGAAATTAGTAGTTCCAGAAATCAATGCCGATATCTTAACTAAAGACGATAAAATTATTCCAAATGCGAATTGTTCAACCATTCAATTAGTGATGGCTTTAGCACCATTACACAAAAAATATAAAATTAAACGTGTTATTGTTTCTACTTACCAATCTATTACTGGAACAGGTGTGAAAGGTGTGCAACAATTAGAAAATGAATATGCTGGTATTAAAGGCGAAATGGCTTACAAATACCAAATTCATAGAAATGCCATTCCTCAATGTGATGTTTTTGAAGAAAACGATTATACCAAAGAAGAAATGAAATTGGTTCGTGAAACACAAAAAATCTTAAACGATAAAACCATTGGTGTTACGGCAACTGCTGTAAGAATTCCAGTTGTTGGCGGACATAGTGAAGCGGTTAACGTGGAGTTTCATAACGATTTTGATGTGAACGAAGTAAGAACTATTTTACACAACACACCAGGAATTACAGTACAAGATAATTTAGATACTTTTACCTATCCAATGCCATTTTATGCAGAAGGTAAAGACGATGTTTTCGTAGGAAGAATCCGTAGAGATGGAAGTCAACCTAACACGTTAAACATGTGGATTGTTGCTGATAACTTACGTAAAGGTGCAGCCACAAATACCGTTCAAATTGCGGAATATTTAGTAGCGAATAACTTGGTGTAATATCAAATAAATAATTTTATTAAAGAGCTTTATTTTTTTAAAGCTCTTTTTTTTATGATTTGTTTTAACATTTTTTAAATAGAAATTAACTATTTTCGCACAATGAAGGTTTCAAAGAAAAATGTAAAATATAATGTTCTGATGGCGGTAGCAATCCTTTTTGCTATATGTTATCAGTCGTTACACATTTTTACAGATGAAGCACATCATTCTCATGAAGTAACCTATAAAAGCACTTCTAAAACGGAATTTTCTCAAGATAATCATAATGATTGTCCGGTCTGTGATTTTGAATTTGCAGCGTTTTTAGCAGAAGATGTTTTTGTAGTACATTTATTTTCCCCACAACCGAAATTTCATTTTTCTAACGCTTACGAATCTATCGTAAAAGAAAAGGAATTTTTATATTTCTCTCATCGAGGCCCACCTTTAGTATAAGTTTTTTTTATGCTGTTCCGAATTTTGGAATCAGTATGTAATTTTTGTTTTTTATTTTGTAATTTTTGCCACGAATCCACCAATTAATGTGTGATGCTTGGTATGAAAATTCGAATAATTAGCGGTGTCGTCGATACAAATTATTCACCACAATTTATTAATTCGAAAAATTCGAGAAATCGTGGCCAATGAATAATTACAAAAATTCAGCAAAACTTTTTTAAATTTTAAACTTATACACATGCAAAAATATATTTTTCTCATCCTTTTGATGGGCTTTACAGCTATGGGCTTTGCTCAAAATTCTATTTCAGGAACCATAAAAAATCAAAATAACGAACCCATTTCTACTGTTGAAATTTCAATTTCAGACGCCAATATTCAAACCAAATCAAACGAAAAAGGTCAGTTTGAAATCAAAAATTTACCGATTGGAAAATGGACATTAATTTTCAAAAAAGATAAGTTCGAAATAAAATCCGAAGTAATTTCAATCGGAAATCAAGAGCAAAAAATTCTAGATATTATTTTGGAAGAAGAGCAACATCACATTGATGAAATTTTAGTTTCTTCAGTTTTCAACAAAACACAAAACGAAAATGTGGTAAAAATTGACCATATAAACTTGAAGCAAATTCAAAATGAAGGCGCCATCAATTTATCAGATGCTTTGGCTACAAATCCAGGAGTAAGTGTGGTTTCAACTGGAGCTTCAATTGGAAAACCTGTTATTCGTGGATTAAGTGGCAACCGTGTTTTAACTTATGTACAAGGTATTCGATTAGAAAATCAGCAATTTGGCGAAGAACACGGTTTAGGGTTAAATGCCAACGGACAAGAAAGTGTCGAAATCATTAAAGGTCCAGCTTCATTGTTATATGGTTCGGATGCGATGGGCGGCGTTTTGTATTTCAATCCAGAAAAATATGCTGCAAATAATAAAACAGAACTTTCTGTAAATCAGGTTGTAAATAGTAATACACAAGGTTCAAATAGTTCGGTAACGTTGAAAGCATCGGAAGATAAATTCAAGTTTTTAGTTCAAAATAATTACACAACTCACGCAGATTATAAAACGCCAAATGGGCAAACGGTAGTGAATACACGTTTCATGGAAAAAGATTTTAAAATAGGAACTTCTTACGCTACTTCTCTTTATGTAGCTGATTTTCGTTACAATTACAACGATTTATATTTAGGTTTACCTGAAGAAGAAATTGAAGATTCAAGATACAGAACACCTTTATTTCCTAGCCAGAAAATTGAAAATCATTTGTTAAGTTTCAATCAGAAAGTATTCTTTAAAAATTCAAAATTAGAAGCAACTGCAGGTTATGTTTTTAATGATAGAAAAGAATTAGAAGGTGTGGATGAAATCGCACTTTTCATGAAATTGAAAACATTTAATTATAATGTGAGATATTATTTACCTGATTTTGGGAAGTTTGAAACAATTATTGGTTTTCAAGGAATGAATCAAGAAAATAGAAATTTTGGAGAAGAACGATTGATTCCAAATGCGAAAATTGCTGATATTGGTTTCTTCGGAACTTCACAATATAAATTCAATAAAAGCCTGTTGCAATTTGGTGTACGATACGATTTTAGAAACGTAAATATTGAAGAATTTGGTGAAACCGGAACAGAAGGTTCGTTTCAAAAATTGGATAAAGATTTCGAAAGTATCAACGCCTCATTCGGATTTAAAACAGAAATTACAGAGAAAATTACGACAAGAATTAACATTGCAACGGGTTTTAGAGCACCAAATTTATCAGAATTGTCTTCGAATGGTGTGCATGAAGGAAGCAATCGTTATGAAATTGGAAATCCAAACTTAAAAAATGAACAAAACTTCCAAATCGATTTAAATGTCGATTATAACGCCGAACATTTCGATTTCTTTGCGAACGGATTTTATAATAACATCCATAATTACATTTTTATTTCGCCAAACGGAAACACCATTGATGATAATTTTGTGTACGATTATTTACAAAATAATGCGGTTTTATTTGGTGGAGAAACGGGAATTCACTTGCATTTACACGATATTGATTGGTTACACATGACCAGTAGTTATGAAATGGTTATCGGGCAATTAAGCAATAATTCGAGTTTACCATTAATTCCAGCTAATCAATGGAAAAACAATTTTAGAGCAAATTTTGATCTGTCGAAAAACATAAAAAATAGTTTTGTTTTCTTGCAAGCAAATTACACGTTTAACCAAAATAATATTAGTGAATTTGAAACGAAAACTAACGATTATTTACTGCTTTCATCAGGAATTGGAACAGATATTCAGCTAAATAAATCGAAATTCAATCTTTATTTAACGGCTACAAACCTATTAAACAAAGAATATGTAGCGCATTTATCTCGTTTAAAAGCAGACGGAATTTACAATATGGGAAGAAATATAGTTTTAGGCGTAAATTTTAATTTGTAGAAATTATATATTTGTAACACAACAAAACAAACACGAATGAAAAAAACAATCATTTTTGCAACTTTAATTAGTT
>MGWJ01000143.1:0-34131 GCA_001800945.1 Flavobacteria bacterium RIFCSPLOWO2_12_FULL_31_7 | reverse complement strand
TTTCAGATCCTTATCGTTGGTTAGAAGACGACAGAAGTACGGAAACGGAAAGTTGGGTAAAAGCTCAAAATGTAGTAACTTATAAGTATTTGGACCAAATTCCATTCCGAAAAAATATCAAAGCCAGAATGGAAAAATTATGGAATTACGAAAAAATTTCTGCGCCATTCGTAGAAGGAAAATATACGTATTTCTATAAAAATAATGGACTTCAAAATCAATCGGTTTTGTATAGAAAAGACGCTTCTGGAAAAGAAGAAGTTTTTTTAGATCCGAATACGTTTTCAAAAGATGGTTCGACTTCTTTAGCCGGAATTAATTTCACACAAGATGGAAGTTTAGTAGCCTATCAAATTTCAGAAGCAGGTTCAGATTGGCGAAAAGTTATCGTGTTGAACGCTGTTACAAAAGAAAAAATTGGAGAAACATTAGTTGATGTGAAGTTCAGCGGTGTTTCTTGGTATAAAAATGAAGGTTTTTATTATTCGAGTTACGACAAACCAACAGGTAGTGAATTATCTGCCAAAACAGATCAACATAAACTGTATTATCATAAATTAGGAACTGCTCAATCGGAAGATAAAGTAGTTTTTGGTGGAGATATAAAAAGAAGATATGTAGGTGGAAGCGTAACGGAAGATAATTTATATTTAGTAATTTCAGCTGCCAACGCCACAAGTTCTAATGAATTGTATTTAGTAGATTTAACAAAGCCAAAATTTGAGATTAAAACGTTAGTGGATAACATGGTTTACGATTATGATATTATTGACAATCGCGGAAGCAAATTATATGTTTTAACAAATAATAATGCGCCAAATAAAAAAGTGATGATTATTGATGCGAATAACCCAGAATTGCCAAATTGGTTAGAAGTGATTCCTGAAACAGAAAATGTGTTATCTGTTTCAACTGGTGGAAATTACATTTTTGCAAATTATATGAAAGATGCCATTTCTGTGGTGAAACAATATGATTATGATGGCGCTATGATTGCCGAAGTCAAATTGCCTGGAATTGGAACGGCTTCTGGTTTTGGAGGAAAGAAAGAAGAGAAAACGTTATATTATTCATTTACGAATTACACCACGCCAAGTTCTATCTATGCCTTTGATGTGAAAACAGGAAATTCTTCGGTTTATCAAAAACCTAATGTAGCTTTTAAATCAGAAAATTTCGAATCGAAACAAGTATTCTATATGTCGAAAGATGGAACTAAAATTCCAATGATTATTACACATAAAAAAGGATTGAAATTAAACGGAAAAAATCCAACTATTTTATATGGTTATGGTGGATTTAATGTGAGTTTAACTCCGGCTTTTAGTATTTCAAATGCGGTTTGGTTAGAAAACGGTGGTGTGTATGCTGTGGCGAATTTACGTGGTGGTGGCGAATACGGAAAAGAATGGCATGATGGAGGAATTCAATTAAAAAAACAAAATGTATTTGACGATTTTATAGCTGCGGCCGAATTTTTAATCGCACAAAAATATACATCTTCTCAATTTTTAGCGATAAAAGGTGGTTCAAATGGTGGTTTATTAGTAGGAGCAACGATGTTACAACGTCCAGATTTGTTTAAAGTCGCTTTGCCAGCGGTTGGTGTTTTAGATATGTTACGTTACCATACTTTTACCGCTGGAGCAGGTTGGGCTTATGATTATGGAACGTCAGAACAAAGTGAAGAAATGTTTCAATACATCAAAAAATATTCTCCAGTGCATAATGTAAAATCAGGGGTGAATTATCCAGCAACACTTGTTACGACTGGTGATCATGATGATAGAGTAGTGCCAGCGCATAGTTTTAAATTTGCTGCAGAATTGCAAGATAAGTACACAGGTTCACAAGCTATGTTAATTAGAATTGATGTAAATGCCGGTCACGGAGCTGGAAAATCAACCGACGCCATCATTAACGAACAAGTCGATATGCAAGCGTTTACATTATTTAATATGGGAATTAAAAAAGTAAAGAAGTAAAAATTTAAATATTGAAAAAGGCGGCCATTGGCCGCCTTTTTATTTTAAAAATTATCTCCGTCTAATAATCTTCCAACTCCTCCAAGCAAGCTTCCCTCTTCTTTTCCGCCTCCGTTTTGTGGGGCGTTAGCTAAAATTCTTCCGGCTAAACGGCTAAATGGTAAGGATTGTACAAATACCGTTCCTGGTCCGCGAAGTGTTGCATAAAACATTCCTTCTCCACCGAAAATGGTATTTTTTATACCGCCAACAAATTCAATATCAAAATCTACATCTTGTGTGTAACCTACTACACAACCTGTATCAATTCGCATTACTTCTCCTGGTGCTAGTTCTTTTTTTGCTAAAGTTCCTCCAGAATGTACAAATGCCATTCCATCACCTTCAATTTTTTGCATGATAAAACCTTCTCCGCCAAACAAAGCTCTTCCAATTTTTTTAGAAAATTCAATTCCAACAGAAACGCCTTTTGCCGCACACAAAAAAGCATCTTTCTGACAAATGAATTTTCCATTATAGGCTTTTAAATCAATTGCGATGATTTTTCCAGGATAAGGCGAAGCAAAAGAAACTTTCTTTTTTCCGTTTCCTTGGTTTTGAAAAGCGGTCATGAATAAACTTTCTCCAGTTAAAACGCGTTTTCCAGCGGAAAGTAATTTCCCCATAAATCCAGCTTGTTGTTGTGTGCTTCCGTCGCCAAAAATGGTTTCCATTTTGATACCATCTTCCATCATCATAAATCCACCCGCTTCGGCAATTACTACTTCTTGTGGATCTAATTCAATTTCTACATATTGCATTTCTTCTCCATAAATATGGAAATCTATTTCGTGAGCATTCATAATTTTCTAGTTTTAGTTTTTTAAATTAGTAGAAGAAATTTTAAAATGTTACATCTTTAAAATAACAATTGTTAAATCCTCAAAAAGTTTATTACTATTTGTTATATTTGGGGTTATTTAACTAAATAATCATTCGTTTTGAAGAAGATTTTATTTTTACTGACTTTTTTGTCAATTACTGCCTCTGCACAAGAAAAAAAATATCAAAGTTTATTTTGGGAAATTTCTGGAAACGGATTAGCCAAAAAATCTTATATGTACGGAACTATGCACGTTTCCGACAAGGTTTCATTTCATTTATCGGATTCTTTTTTCGAAAAATTATTAGCTTCGGATTATATTGCAAATGAAAGTGAACCAAATACTTGGACAGAATTATACGATTTGTTCAGCTTTTACAGATCAACCAAAACCAATGGAAATTTCTATTCTAATTTTTATACTTCACCTATAGAAAAAGATTATTTGTATTCTCTTTTTAGAGGTTCAAATTATAACTTAATTGGATTATTATCTCGAACCAATCAAGCCAATCAAGAATATCAAGAAGATACTTATTTAGATATGTTCATCTACAGAACTGGAAAAAAATATGGTAAAAAAACGTTAGGCTTAGAAAATGTAAAAACGACGACTTTAAATATAGAAAAAGCGCAAGCGGAAATGGATAGAAGTGAAGTGGATGGAAACAAGCAAGCCTTTTTGAAAATCTTAAAAAAACGTTCGTATGCGGATGTTTTAAGAGATGCGTATAGAGAAAAAGATTTAGATTTAATTGATACGTTAAATATGCTTTCTTCACCAAAATCATACAACAAAGCCATGCTATTTGATAGAAATGAAGTGATGTCTAAAAGTATGGATTCTATTATGAAAACAGGAAGTTTGTTCGCAGCTGTTGGTGCCGCACATTTGCCAGGAAAAAACGGAATGATTGAGATGTTACGCAGAAAAGGATATACTGTAACCCCAATTATCTCAGAATACACTGAAAAAGGAAAAAAACTAAAAAAGCAAATTGAAGATTATTTTGTAAAACCTGTTTTTGAAGTAAATACCACTTCAGATGAAATGGTTTCCTTGCCTTTATTTCCTTTAGTGTTAAAAAACGAAGAAAATTTAGAATCTCCAGATTTAGGAAATGGTGGTTATATCAATGTAAAACGTATGTTGTTGAAAGATTTTATCAGTAAAAAAGATGAAAAATTCAATCATAAAACATTAGATAGTTTGTTTTTCGAAAACATACCAGGTGATATTTTAGAGAAAAAAGCGTACCAAGAAAAAAATAATTTTGTGTACGATATTAAAAGTAAAACTAAAACTGGAAAGAACGAAAGATATAGATATTACATTACACCACTCGAAATCATAGCCGTAATTATGAGCGGTGAAGGTGATTATGTTAGAAAATATGAAGATGAGGTGTATAACAACATCAAAATCAAATCGTACAAACAAGAATTTGTAAATATTATTCCAAATAAGCAGAATTTCAAAGTGAAAATGCCTTCTTATTATTCTTTCGTGGGAAATAAAAATGATAATAAGAAACTAGAAGATACAGAAATTTACGCTTTCGATGAGCAAGAAAACGCGCACTATTTTTTGATGGAAAGCACGTTAATGGATATTTCCAATTTGGAAGATTCAGAATACGAATTGAAAAGAATGCATTACGAGTTTTACAATACGCATGAATTAGATTCTACTCAAACGCATTTCGATAAAAATAAGTTTGAATTTACTTCTCAATCGAAATTGAAAGAGAAAAATATTTATTTAAAATCGGTATTAAAAGGAAACAAATATTATTTGTTAGGAACTGTAAATGCTTCTAAAAACAAGGTAGATATGTTCTTTAATTCCTTTGAAATTACTCCAGCAAAAGAAGAAATCGTGTATAAAACATTTAAAGATTCTACGGCTCATTTTTCTGTGGAAATTCCGAAACAACAAAACGAGTATTTAGATTTTAAATTCGACAGAAAAAAGCGATACGATGATGCGAACAAAACCAATCATTTCGAAGTAAAATTTAAATCGTTCGAAATTTTTTCTCCGAATAAAAATGTAGTGGAAATTACCTATTCGCAACCACATAGATATGAAAGCTATGCCGTTTTAGATTCATTATTCAACAGAGTAAAGAAAAACATTACAACAGATTTCGAATCTCGAAAATTCTCTCAAAATAACGATTACAGAAATGTTGATTATGCGACAGCTGTTGTAGATGCGGTAGCGGCTAGCGATGCCTCAAGTTTTGCTTCAGTAGCCAATTTAAATGAGGAAAAAGAAGGAGAGAAATTCAATCCGTTAGATTATGAATCTACAACTTGGGATAAAACATTAGCCTTGTCTCATGATCAAAAATTAGAGCTAACCAATGAAAAATTTCTCAAAGACGAAGCAAATGATTATTATGTGTTAGAAGTTTTAGCTACGAAACCTAAAAGTATTCAGGCTATAAAATATAAAATCGTACTTAAAAAAGGAGAATATTACACGTTGGCAACCTTAGTTGATAAAAATTATAAAAATGACAATCCTTTTGTTGAAAAAGTGTTTAATAGTTTTAAAATAGATGATAAAATTACATCTAGAACCTTTTTTGAGAATAAATTTAACCTTTTTGAAGAAGATTTGAATAGCGAACACGACAGTATTAGGTATTCGGCAATAAAATCATTTAGTGATTTAAGAATTGAAGAAGCTGATTTCTCTAAATTGAAAGCCTTAATTGAAAATTTCGAATTCCGTAAAGAAGAAATGGAATTTAAAGGAGATTTGTACGAAAGTATTGGAGCTTTAAAAGCTACAGAAGTTATTCCGTTTTTAGAGCAAGCGTACAAAGCACAAGATGTTTCTACGCAAATACAATTTTCAATTTTAAGAGCGTTAACGTTTCAAAAAAGTAAAATCGCCTACAAAAAAATCGCAGAATTATTAGAATACGATTTACCTATTTCTGATAGTTATGTAATTTCAGGTTTGTTTAATTTGTTTACTTCTGATTTAGAAAATTCGCAAGTTTTATATCCTAATATTCTGGAGTATTACAGCATTAATGAATATCATGAGCCTATCGTAGATTTCGTAAAAGTGCTGTTAAATTCTGAAAAAGCACAATCTAAAAAACTAAAATCATACAAAAAGATGTTGTTGACGAATGCTAAATTAGAATACAAACGTTTGTTAAGCTGGAAATCTGAAGATGATGCCAGCGAGGAAGATGAATACAATTATAGAGATGAAGATGGTGCGCCAGTGGATGCTTTGAATAGTTATTTGTCTATTTTATATCCGTTTAAAAATGAAAAAGATATTAGTCAATTGTATCAAAAAGCGGAGAAATTGAATATCGATGATTTAAATATTGCTATTGCTAACAGAGAATTAGCAAGAAATAAAAAATTAGATAAGAAGTCAATTGAAAAATTAATTGAAAACCCAAAAACAAAATATACTGCTTTTCAAATGTTATATCATAATAAACAATTTGATGAGTTGAACAAGTTTAGTAAAGATACTATCGTAAAAACCGCGATTCATTATTACGAGGATTTCAATGAAAAAAATGATTCAATAGTAATGTTAGAGGAGAAAGTAATCACTTTGAAAGACAAGAAAATTTCATATTTCTTCTATAAAAAAATTGATATTGAAAATGATTCTTACGGGAAAAATTCTGAGAAATTAACAGCAATTGCTTTCGTTCACGATGAAAATAATAAACTGAATTTAAAAGCATTTAGAAGGTTTGATGATGAGAAAATTATTGAAGATAAAGAAATTGAACAGCTTATGAAAACAATGATTAACGAATCGTTAAATGACAATCATTTGCGTGTGAGTTTTTCAAATGGTCGTGGAAATAGCTACGAGGAAACAGATTATTACGAAGAATAAATGCTAAGAACTAAAAAGGAAATAGTATATATTATTTTAGCAGGAATTTTCATTACCAACGCCATTACAGCGGAACTCATTGGTGGAAAACTAATTCAAGTTGGTCCTTTTGTACTAAGTATGGGAATTTTGCCTTGGCCAATTGTGTTTATTACCACCGATTTAATCAATGAATATTTCGGAAAACAAGGTGTGAAAAGATTAAGTTATATCACGGCGGGCTTAATTGCTTATTGTTTTATAATTTTGTTTTTTTCGATGAAAATTCCAGAAGCCAAAGGAATAAGCCCTGTTAGTAACGAACAATTTATTGCCGTTTTCGGACAAAGTAATTTGATTATAATTGGCTCGATAATTGCGTTTTTAGTTGCGCAATTTTTGGATGTTACGATTTTTAGTTATTTCAAAAAGAGAACTGGCGAAAAAATGATTTGGTTGAGAAGCACTGGTTCTACGGTTTTTTCTCAATTAATTGATTCGTTTATTGTAGGCGGAATTGCTTTTTATTTACCCGGAATTTGGAATACTAAACAATATATAGAATTTTCTTTAACAGGATATTCTTTTAAATTAATGATTGCCATTTGCTTAACACCGTTAATTTATTTAGGTCATTTTTTAATTGAGAAATACATTCATAATAACGAAAAACCACTAATAAATGACTAAAAAACGTTGCGCTTGGTGCGAAAAAACCGATTTGTATAAAGAGTATCATGATAACGAATGGGGAAAACCAGTTTATGATGATCCTACTTTGTTTGAGTTTTTAATTTTAGAAACCTTTCAAGCTGGACTAAGTTGGTATACGGTTTTGGTAAAACGTGATAATTTTAGAAAAGCATTTGCAGGTTTTGATGTACAAAAAGTAGCGAAGTTTACCGATGCCAAATTGCAAGTTTTAGCAGAAGATACCGGAATTGTCAGAAATAAATTGAAAATAAAAGCTGCTGTTACTAATGCACAAGCCTTCATCAAAGTACAAGAAGAATTTGGAAGTTTTTCTAAATATATTTGGGGGTTTGTTGACGGAAAGCCAATTGATAATAAACCAAAAACTCTAAAAGATGTTAATGCCACAACTGAAATTTCAGATTTATTAAGTAAAGATTTGAAAAAACGTGGTTTTAAATTTGTAGGTTCAACTGTCGTATATGCACACATGCAAGCCACTGGAATGGTTAATGATCATGTAGAAGATTGTTGGGTGAGAGGTTAGTTATCAGTCATAGTTATCAGTTTTCAGTATTAAATCAAACATCGTAATTCGTAAATCCCAAATCATAAATCGTAAATCAAATGGATCCACTTCACGGCATAACTTTAAAAACAATTCTTGAAAAATTAGTTGACTATTACGGATTTGATACGTTAGAAGAATTAATTCCCATTAATTGTTTTAAAAATAATCCAACTATAAAATCAAGTTTAACTTTTTTGCGAAAAACGGATTGGGCACGTAAAAAAGTGGAGGAATTATATGTAAGAACCTTGCCAAAATTTAAATAATATTACAAACAAAAATGGCTGTCAATCGACAGCCATTTTTTAAAGATTGTAAATATATATAGATAACAATGCTAATAATATATATAATATAAAAAGCAGAACTTCTAATTTATATTTACAAAATAATTTCATTAATTTTTAATTAATTTATGAGTTTCAGAATTCCCATTGTTATTAGTAACTTTTAATAAATAAACTCCAGTATTGAAGTTTGAAATATCAAAACTATTTGTTCCAATAGATAATTTTTGGTTCATAATTAGCTTACCAACAACATCATACAATTCAATTGAAATGTTTTCTTGAGCAAGAATATTAAAGATACCATTTGATGGGTTTGGATAAATTTTAATTTCTTTTCCTGCTTCAAAGTCAGTACTATTTAATACGATACAAGTGTTACCGCTAGTTATTGTAGAACCAGCAGCCCAGTTAGAAGTTGCTCCACTTAATGTAAAGTTGGTTAAAGTTCCATTATTTCCATTACCTGAACTATCTGTAGCGGTTGTTACAGATGTATTTGAAGTCATATCAAAACCTTGATTTAACTTATAATAAGCAATTAGTTCTGGTTGTGTTTGCGCTTCACAATTCATGGTATTCGATATATCTGTTGGGGTTAATGCCGTGTTCCAAACGCGAACGTCATCAATATCACCTTTGAAAAATTCTGAACCTATATTTCCACTACCAATTCTTAGTCTGTTATCTGAATTTCTTAAAGTTCTATTTCCAATTGCAACTGAAGTTTCTAAGTTACCATTTAAATATAAACGTAAGGAATTGTTATTTTCAAAAACAAATGTTACATGATACCAAGTGTTTGGATTTAAAACTGTTGTTCCTGTTATGAATGTATCTGGTGTAGCACTAATTCCAGCACTTAATCTTCCAGTTGAAGTTACATCTACTTGAACAGACCATCCTCCAGAACCATCACTTCCTCTTTGAAGTATTCTATCTGAGTTTGTTGGAATTGAAGGAATTCTAAACCATGCTTGGTAGGTTTGATTTTGTGTGTTATTTGTAATTGCATTTGCAGAAATAACAAAATCATTTGTACCATCAAAGTTTAAGTGTGTTGCTGGAACTACATAATCATAAGCCGATACTTGAAATTGTGCATTTGAAATTCCGAAGAAGTTTTCCCAAACTCTAATTCTAATTACTGTTCCGGGAGTTTGCCCAAATAAAGTTATTTTAGAATAATTGCCATTTCCGTTGTTATCATCACAACTTATTAAACTTAAGGCACCACAAGTACCAGAATATACTTCTAAACCAGAATCGTAATTTCCAACTCCGTTCGTTTCAATTACTAGGTTACCCGATGCAGGAACCGTAGCAGTATACCATACATCTCCACCTTGGAAATTTCCACAAGTAGGTGCTGGAGTTCCAGAGTTAGTTGCTCCAGTTAAACTAACATTCGCAGGAAAGTCGTTAAATGAAGCTGTTCCTACTGTTAAATTTGTAGCGTTTGAACATTCGTCATTTATTACATTTACTGTAACAACAATAATTGTTCTTGGACTTTCACAACCATTTGCATTAGTTGAAGATACCCAATAAGAAGTGTTTCCTACTGAAGTGGTGTTTGGTGTTGGAGCGGTTGTTGTACCTACACCGCCAGCAGCAGTAGTATACCATAATAGCCCTGAACCATTAGTTCCAACTGTTGCTGTTAATGGAGTAGCAGTATCTCCTTGAGTATATACAACTGGAGTAGTTACAGTTGCCGTCGAAGGAACAATTGATCCTGTAGTTACAGGTGAACCTGCTAACCAGTTAGAAGTTGCACCACTTAATGTAAAGTTGGTTAAAGTTCCATTCGGACCAGTTACAGCATTTAAGGTTGTTACACCTGAATTATTTTGTGCATCAATTCCTTGATTGAAATTATAGTAAGCGATTAAGCCAGGTTGAGAACCTTGTAATTCGCAGTTTTTTGAGCCATTAATTTCCTCTATTGTTTTTACCGAATTCCAAATACGAACTTCATCAATACTACCCGTAAATCTTTCTGCACCAGTTCCTGCCTGATTGTTTCCAATCATTACTGTATTTGTTGTTGTAGCGAAAGAACTTTCTGTTACACCTGTTGTGGTTGCCATTAAAATTCCATTAACATAGATTTTTAAGTCTGAGCCATTCCAAACACCTGCAACATGCTGCCAAGTATTAATAGCTACAGCATTTGTAGCATTTACGACTTTAAAAACACCTGGGTTTCCACTTATCCAAAAAGCATAGTCATTATTATCCCTTCTTAATAAAAATTGCATAGAAGATTGATTAGGATTGGCATAATTACCAACAATTACTCCTAATCCTGAATTTGTACTAGGTTTTACCCAAGCTTCAACTGTTATGGTGTTTAAAGGATCTATAACTGAGTTTAATGAAGTACCACAATTTACAAAATCATCAACGCCATCAAAATTTAAGTGAGTAGCAGGTGTAGGTACAATAACAAATGATTTAAACCATAAGTCATAAGATCCTGCTAAAGCTGTATTTACATTTGAAAAATAAAAATTGTCTGGGTAACCTGGATCTGCACCTTGGATTCCTACTGTACCAGTTACTCCTCTAAAATCAATTGTATATTTATTTCCTGCTGTTACGGGTACTAAAGTAGACAAGGTTATAGTTTGTTCTATATAGGAAGTTGGAACAGAACTGATATTTATTACTGTTGTATTTAAAACAGTGCCTGAATAACCATCTCCATTAAAAATTCTTATTTGAAAATCACCAGCCACAAAAGTAGTTGATGGGGCGGCTGTACTATTAATAAGTCTAAGACTGATTTGACTTAAGTCTCCAGTAACTCCAGCAGTAAATGTTTGCCCAACATTCTGACTCGGACTTGCAGAAAAAATTCCTCCTCCAGTACTTGATGGAGCCCAAGATTGATCTAATGTCTGCGCATTAGAAAAATTAAATATCCAAAACAAGGACATTAAAAAGTAAAGTTTTTGTTTCATACCTAAATATTTAAAAGTTTATGAAACAAAAATATAGTTATTAATAATTTAAATTATCATCTTGGGATAAACCGCAAAAGTTTGTGGACGAAATTAAAAATCAAATGAAAAATTTCTTGAAATAGGCAGTTCGTAGTTTTTAATTAGTATGGATGAGGTTTTTTTTTGAGTGACTTTCGATTTGTTTACCACATAAGAACGATGAATTCTGCAAAATACATCAGCGTCTAATTCTTTATAAAAGTTATCTAACGTATTTCGTATCGTTATGATTTTGTTTGTTAATTGAATGTCAATATAATTCTTATCGCTTTTTAGAAAAAGTATGTCATCAAAATTCACTTTAACTTCATCGAAACCATTTTTAACAATCACATAATTTATTTTATTTTTAATATTTGCCAATTCGATAGCAGCAATTAAATCCGTTTTTTTAACAGGTTTTGTTAGATAAGTTACAGGATTTACTTCAAAAGCTTTTAACATGGTTTCTTTTTCAATTTGACCTGTAATAAAAATGATTTGACTATTTGTTACTTGCTCTTTTGCCCACACAATACCATTGTGATTTCCTTGTAAATTAATGTCTAATAATATAATATCAGGGTTGAAAATACAAATCATTTTCGTTGCGTCATCTGTGTTATGCGCCATTTCTATGTTGTTGAAATCGCTATCGGTTAGAATGTTTTTTATGTGATTAGCGATTAAAATTTGATCTTCTACTATTAAAATTTTAGACATTAGATTTCAATTTTTTTTGTGAATGTAAGACAAAAACCTCTATTAGAGTTTAATATCGGATTTACAGCTAATTGTTGACCAAGTTGTAAGACTAAAATAGGACGAATTTCTTTTCCTTTAGATGATTCACCATTATCTTGATAGTTGAATGTTATTTCTTGTTTGATTTTATCCCATTGGACTTGCAAATTAATTTTTTTCTTTTGGGATGAAGTAAAAGCATATTTTACAGAATTTATAATTAATTCGGTAATCATTAATCCTAAATACATGGCGTCATCTGGATTAATATTTACAGAGTCTAAAGTAAAAGTTATAGTTAAATCTTTCTCAGTAACAATACTATTAAAATTGTTTTTTACTTCTAAAAGGTATTCTTTTAATTCAACTTTGTCTTTGTTTTTTGTTAAATATAAATGTCTGTGTAAAGAAGCTATCGTTTCAACTTTTGATAATAATTTTTCAAATTCAATTTTATTGGCGTCGTTTTGTTTTTTTCTTAAACTTTCAGAAATTAATATGGAAATTAACTGTAAATTATTGTTTACACGGTGATTGGTCTCGCTAATTAAGAATTCATTTTCCTTAGCGTAACTCGCTAATTGATTGTTAATTATCTTTGTTTTTTTTATATGATATATTAAAAAAAGAAATCCACTTACAAAAAAGACCACCACAATTAATATTAAAATTTGACTTTTCTTTATTTCATTAATGGTTTGTTTGGAAATGGTTTTGCTTTTCTTCTGTGAGAAAAAGTCATCTGATTCTGTTGGAGTTTGTATGTGATACGATAAAAAATTGGGCGTATTTGAAGCCGCAACAACAGGGTTACTTATCAAAAGAAACAAGTAAGTTGTAAATAAAATAACTTTAAAAAATCGATTCATTTTACCCAAAGTTATTTTTTTGATTGTAAAAAAAGAAATTCTTTTAGTATGAATACTTGGAAAATAAAAAAGAATAGAATATTAAATATCCAAATATCTATATACGGGTCTTTACATAAAACTAATTCTAAATTTCCCGAAGAAAAAATGGTGATGCTACAAGCTAAATATAAGACCAATCCAATAGAAAAATTAAAATAATTGTGTTCTGTAGATAAATTAGAAAAGATATAGTAAAGTGCGTAAATGATTAATATTAAAGAAATTGAAATGATTTCGTAAACATTAAATTCCCAAAACGAATTTGGATTTTTAAAATACATTCCAGCTAAAATTAACGTTTGAAGTACTAAAACGATCAAAATTGTTTTTTTTATTATTTGATTTAGAATCAAATCTTTATAAAGCAATGAAATAAAAATTAGCTGAAAGTAGAAATAGAAATGAGAGATGAAAAAGTTGTTACCAAATGATAAAAAACCTATAACGTGACAAGTGATTTCAATAATACATAAAGAAAAAAGATACCACAAAAATGTTTTCTTGGTTTTAACACATACATTTTTTTTAGTAAAAAATAAGATGGTATTAAAAATTAAAAAAAATAAACCAACTAAACTTAATGAGAATGCTATAATGTCATTCATAAAACGGGGGGGTTAAATCTGTTAAAATTATATTTCTGATGCTGATATTTTGTTAAAAATATAATTTTTTTTGAATATACTATTTATTTCATCTTCAAAATTGCTAAAAACTCTTCTCGGTCAATTTCAATGCAACCTAAACTATTTAAATGATCATTATAAACTTGACAATCTAATAATTTATAATTGGCCATTTCTAACTGTTTTGCCAAATGTATGAAAGCCACTTTGCTTGCATTCGGGACTTTTGAAAACATACTTTCGCCACAAAACACATCGCCTAAATCAATGCCATATAAACCGCCAACTAATTCTCCGCTTTGCCAAACTTCTACACTTTTGGCATGGCCTAATTCGTGCAGTTTACAGTACGATTCCACAATTTCATCGGAAATCCATGTGCCATTTTGATCTTTTCTGGGTGCTTTTTGACAATTGGAAATAACGTCTCTAAATGCCGTATTAAAAGTAACTTGAAATTCTTTTCGGAGAATTATTTTTTTCATGCTTTTCGTAATTCGTAAATTTTCGAAAAACAGAACCATTCTTTCTTCTGGACACCACCAAAGTTTTGGTTCATCAGAATCATACCATGGAAAAATTCCGTTTTGGTAGGCTAAAAGTAATCTTTCAGGAGATAAATCACCGCCAACGGCAATGATTCCTTCCGGTGAAGTTTCAGAAGCTGGTGGAAAATAAAGTTCGGATGTTAAAAAATACATAGTATAAAATTCCAAAAAACAATAAAAATTCCAAACTCCAAAAATATTTCAAAAAAACAATTGGAATTTGGAATTTAATTATTTGGGATTTAACTTTTTAGAAAGGTAAATCGTCGTGTTCTTCTTCTTTAAAGTCAGTTGCTGGAGCAAAAGCTTCTGCAGCTGGCATTGGTGGCATTTGTGGAGCGTTAGCTGGAGCTGCAGCAGCCATTCTTTCAATTCTCCATCCTTGGATTGAGTTGAAATATTTCGTTTCGCCTTGCGGATTTACCCATTCTCTTCCTCTTAAATTGATAGAAACTTTTACTTGTTCTCCAACTTGGTATGAATTTAAATCGTCCACTTTTGCTTGTGTAAATTCAACCATAATATGTTGTGGATACTGCTCTTCAGTAGTAACAACTAATTCTCTTTTTTTGAATGAAGCACTAACATCTTGAGTCGCACCAATCATTTTAATTTTCCCAATAACTTCCATAATCTCTATAATTTATTTTTCTGCTAATAATAATTTCCAAGCGTTTAAAACTTGGTTGTTGTCTAAATATTCTTTTGCTTTCGCGAATTTCGTATCCAAATCGTCTGAACTTAAAACGGCTTTTACTTCAAAATTTTCTTTTACAAATATAGTAATTTCTTCTTCATTTGGAATAGCTTCTATGTTACCTAATTTACCTAAATCATTCCCATTGAAATAACCACTTTCTTTAATGAAATTCGGAATCGAATCTACTCCAATTCCTAAAGTCGTTAACGGTTTTTCTACTTCAAATAATCCAGCATTTGCTCTACTGTACCAATTTCCTCCTAAGCGAGAAACCAAATCAATTTTATGTTGATCAATCATTTGGTTTTCGTCTAAAATATTTTCGTGAATGTGAATTTTTACTACTTCGCAAATCACTAAATTTCCAGCACCACCTTGATCGCCTAAAGCAATAATATCATTGATTTTGCATTCAAATTGAACTGGACTTTCAGCCACTCTAAACGGTTTTACAATATCCGAAGGAAGCATCGTAAATCCCGCTTTTTCAAATTCATTTACACCATCAGGATATTCTGTACTCGACAAACTCATCTGTTGTACAATATCATAATTTACAATATTGATTACTACTTCTTTAGTATCTTGAGCATTAATCAAAGTGTGTTTTATCGTATTGTTTCGAACTCTTCGCGCAGGCGAAAAAATCAATATGGGTGGATTACTGCTAAACACATTAAAAAAACTAAATGGCGACAAATTCGGATTTCCGTTGGTGTCTAAAGTGCTAGCAAAAGCAATAGGTCTAGGCGCTACAGCACTTTGTAAATACCCTTGTAATTTTACTGGCGAAATTTCTTTTGGATCAATGCTTAACATAAATTCTAATTTTTTACAAATATAAAGTAAATCCAATTAATTGATATTTCTTTTTATGAATGTTATTGTTTTTTTGCCACGAATTTCCGAATTTACTTTACTGAAAAACGTATTTAAAAATTTTGATTCGAATTAATTATCGACAAAGTCGATTCGAACCTTTTTTATGTTTTTAATTCGAGAATTCTTGGCTTGATTAAAAAAATCAAAAAACTATTCACTAATTACTATTCACTACACACTTTTTCTTATTTTTACTCAAAATACATTTTATGCAGTTTTCTGAAAAAAGAAATCTTACCCGTTGGATTATTATCATTTCTTCATTTTTAATTGCTTCCTTAATTTTATGGAATACTTACGTGTTTTTCCAAATATTTAAAGAAGAAGAACGAAATAAAATGGAATTATGGGCTACCGCACAACAAAGTTTGAATAATGCCAATGAGTTTACGGATATTGAATTGCCTTCCTATATTTTAACAAATAATAAAACGATTCCTTTAATTTTAACAGATAAAAATGGGAAGATTGTAAGTAACTTAAACCTTGGAGAAATTGAAAAAGATACGGCAAAAGTTAAAGCGTTTTTAAAAGTTATAAAGAATCAGAACGAACCTATTAAAGTACAATTTGCCACAGACAATTATAATTTGTTGTATTATGGTGATTCTGCGATGTTAAATAAACTAAAATATTACCCAATTGCCTTATTACTTGTTGCTTTTTTATTTGGTGGCGTGGTGTATAATTTTTATCGCGCTACGAAAATGGCCACTCAAAATAAACTATGGGCCGGAATGGCTAAGGAAACGGCACATCAAATTGGAACACCTTTGTCGTCCTTAATTGGATGGTTAGAATTATTGAAATTAGAAAATATTGATGAAACTACAATTGATGAAATTGAAAAAGATATCAATCGTTTGCAAACCATTACCGATAGATTTTCGAAAATTGGAAGTGAACCTGTTTTAGAAAAAAGAGATATTATTGCAGAAACAAAATCGTCTTTTGAGTATTTACAAGCCCGAACTTCAAAGCAAGTTAGTTTTGAATTTAGAGCGCCAACTAAACCGCTTTACGTTTCGTTAAACCCAACATTACACAGTTGGACCATTGAAAATTTAGTAAAAAATTCGATTGATGCAATGAAAGGTAAGGGTAAACTTTCTATAGAAATTGTAGAAGGCGATGCGTTTATTTATATTACGGTTACGGATTCTGGAAGTGGAATTCCGAAGAATAAATTCAAAACCATTTTTGAACCTGGTTATACCTCAAAAAAAAGAGGTTGGGGATTAGGCCTGTCACTTACCAAACGAATTGTACAAGAATATCACAAAGGAAAAATTCGTGTGGTAAGTTCAGAAATTGGAAAAGGAACTACGATGCAAATTAGTTTTAAGAAAGAAAGTTAATCTTCTTTCTCAACATACGGTTTCATTTTTTTGGTTTTAATAAGTTTGAAGTTTTTCCCATCCCAAGAATAATATTCAGTAGATTTTTCTACTAAAAAAGTATAGCTGTCTAAACTTTTTTCATCAGCGTTTGCTGCTTCAGTTAGGTTTTTAATTATGGTATTAGGCTCTCCGCCTTTTTCTTTTGGAAAAATAAATTCTTCGGTATGATAATAAGCGCCAGCATCTCCAACGTCATATTTTTCTGGAAGAAGTAAAAACTCTTTTCCATTCCAACCGAAATAAAAATAATAAGTCGGAATTCCACAAGCTTCTCCGCTAAATGAAATTCTGTAAATAGCATTCAAATTTTTTAATCCCCAGCTACTTATGGCAGAGTTTTGAAAGAAATGACTTTCGGAAAGTTCTTTAGAAAATGATTTTTCGCTTATGATATGATTTTCGGTATCAATAGCTTTTACAGAAATGCGATAAAAATCACCTTCATATTCGTAATCTTCTCGTTGTACTTTTTTGCTGTATTTTGAATCTATTGTAGTTAAGAACATAGTGTTTCCTTTTGTTATATTTCCAACAGCAATGAAACCTTTCCACAGAAATCCTGTTTTAATTTGGTTGTTTTTTGAATATTCAATCTCCACCCAAGATAAATTTAAGCCTTTGATGTTTAGATGTACTTCAGTATTTTTTACTACTTTAATTTTTGTTCCAATTTGAAGGGAATCTAGTAAAGTACTATTTGTTGAGGTTTCTTCTCTTATATAACAGTTTTTGGCTCCAATTACTGCTGTAGTTTTATTTTCACTATTGTAATTAAAATCCCAAAAATAATTTTCTGATGGAATTTCTTGAGAAAAAAGGAAGTTGGTAAATAGTAAAAAAAAGATGATTTTTTTCATAAGATTGAATAAAAAAATCCACAAACTCATTTGGAATTTGTGGATATGTATTTTTATAAATTTTCAGCAATTTGATTCGCTAAAGAAGTAAATTCTTCTGGTGTTAAAGATGTTTTTCGTTGGAATCGCATATCGTCCATATCTTGTAATGGAATCAAATGAACGTGCGTATGTGGTACTTCTAAACCCACAACAGCCACGCCGATTCTTTTACATGGAACCGTTTTTTCTAGGGCAATGGCTACTTTTCTTGAAAACGCCATTAATCTTAGATATAAATCTTCTTCCATGTCGAAAATTTTATTAATCTCTTGCTTTGGTACACATAAAGTATGTCCTTTTGCATTCGGATTTACATCTAAAAAAGCAATAAAATCTTCGTTTTCTGTAATTTTATAACAAGGAATTTCTCCGTTGATTATTTTGGTGAAAATAGAACTCATAATAATTTTCAATTTGTCAATTAGCCAATTTTCAATGATTTACTTTGAGAAAATAAACTAATCGTTTTGTTTACTTGTATTTTAATTGCCACATTGTCTAATTGTGCATTGGCACATTAAATTAGTCGCGTGTAATTTCTAAAATTTCAAATTTCAATACACCATTCGGCACATTAATTTCTGCAATTTCACCTACTTTTTTACCTAATAAACCTTTTCCAATTGGAGAAGTTACTGATATTTTTCCTGTTTTTAAATCGGCTTCACTTTCTGCAACTAATTTATATTTTAGTTCCATTCCGTTCAATTGATTTTTGATTTTCACATTTGATAAAACTAATGCTTTTGACAAATCTAAAGTAGATTCATCAATAATTCTGGCATTAGAAACTAATTCTTCCATTTTAGAAATACGCATTTCTAATAAACCTTGAGCTTCTTTAGCGGCATCGTATTCTGCATTTTCAGATAAATCGCCTTTATCTCTTGCTTCGGCAATGGCTTGTGATGCTTTGGGGCGTTCTATAGATTTAAGTTGATCTAACTCGGCTTTTAATTGTTTTAATCCTTCTGCTGTGTAATAAGATACTGTGCTCATAACTTCATTAATTTATAAAATAGAAAAAATCCCACAACTATGGGATTCCCTTTTTGCAAAGATATAATTTATTTAACTATTTTTCGTTTACTATATTAGTTTGTCAAATATAAATAAATTAAATTTGATAATTCAAATAAATATAAAAAATGAAAAGATTTTTTTACCTATTGGTTTTGTTTCTAGCTAGTTTGTCTTGTGAAAAAGATAGGCAAGCAAACAACAATAATCCGTATTTACCTAATTATTCGTTTGAAGTTACTCTGAATATGAGTTTCCCTCAATATGCTGTTTTAGCTTTCCCATCGAGCGCGGTTTATGTGAATTCTGCAGGTGCTGGAATTAGAGGTTTGATCGTTTTTAATGCGGGTAGTGGAAATTATTTAGCTTATGATGCGGCTTGCCCAAATCAAGCTTTGTCAGATTGTTCTACCATGACTATTAGTTCCATTAATGCGAAATGTGCTTGCGATGATGCTGAATATAGTTTATTTACAGGTTTAGCTGCAGGAAAACAATATCCCATGAAGGCTTATCGAGTTCAAGTTATTGATGCCACAACCATTAAAGTGTATAACTAATGTTTAAAACTATTTTTTCGCTTTTTAAAAAAGATACAAAATCATATCCAAAAGGTTCTATTCATTATTTTGTAGTGAAGAATTTACAAGGGAACGACTTTGACTTTTCCACTTTGAAAGGAAAGAAAGTAATGATTGTAAATACGGCTTCTAAATGTGGCTTAACGCCTCAATACGAAAAATTACAGAAAATTTACGACAAGTATAAATCTGAAAATTTTGAAATTATTGGTTTCCCAGCTAATAATTTTTTATGGCAAGAGCCAGGGAATTCAAATGATATTCAGGAATTTTGTAGTATGAATTACGGAGTGACTTTTCCGATGATGGAAAAAATATCTGTGAAAGGGAAAAACATGCATCCTATCTATGAATTCTTAACTAAGAAATCTAAAAATGGCGTAAAAGACTCTTCTGTAAAATGGAATTTTCAAAAATATTTACTGAATGAAAATGGCGAATTAGAAAAGGTAATTGCACCCAAAACACAACCAGACGATAGAAGTATAACAGCTTGGATAGAAGGAAAATAAAAAGGCTAGAATTGCTTCTAACCTTTTTAAAAACATAACTATATAAAAATACTTAAAACTTCAAATTCAAACCGGCTAAGAAATTAATTCCTGCTTGAGGATAATACCCGGCGCCTTCAATGGTTGTTGTGCTTGGGCCGCTCCAATTGTCATCATACGTGTAAAAATATCCGTTTGATTCGTACACTCTGTCGAAAATATTATTGATTAAGCCAGAAAGTACTATAGATTTTATGCCTTTGTTGATTTTCCATTCGTACGTAATATTCAAATCAGATGTGGTGTAATCTGGTAAAACAGATTTTTTAGCATCAATGTTTCCCATATATTGTTCGCCAACAAACTTCGTTAAGAAAGAAATTTGTAACGATTGAATTGGCTTAAGTGTAATGTTGTTTCCAATAACTAAATTTGGAGAATAAGCAATATTAGTGTTGCCTAAATTAGTTAAAACACCATCTCTTTGAAAATAGAAATCTTCGTTTTTATTAGTGCTTAATGTTACGTTAGGCTGAATTATTACTTTTTCTGTAAGTTTAATTGACGATTCAATTTCTAATCCTAAACGGTAACTTTTTCCGCTATTTTCAAAAACTGGACTTCCAACATCATTTAACGCACCTGTAGCCACCAATTGATCTTTGTATCTCATGTAGAAAGCATTAATGTTTAGAATAGCTTTGTTGTTTTTGAACTTATATCCCAATTCAAAATCTTGTAAACGTTCTGGTTTGATGCTTCCATTTTCGTAATCATCACGTCGTGGTTCTTTATTGGCAATTCCGAAATAACCATAAATTGAACTTGCTGTGTTTAAGGTGTAAGTGATTCCTGCTTTCGGATTGAAAAATCGGAAAGTATCATTCACATCATTAAATTTGATACTATTCGCTTGATAGAAAACCATACGGTATTGTAAATCGGCAAAAATGTTCAGTTTTCCAATTTGTTGTGAGGCTTTCGAATAGAAATTCGCATCGTTTTTATTTCCGAAATTATCGTAATATTTGTTAGCATTTGGTACGTAATATTGCGTCCAAACTACTTCTCCAAAATGTTTGCCTTGATATTTATTTGCAGCACCACCAAAAATTACATCTGTATTTTTAGTTTTATAATTTAAAGAAAAAGTTGTTCCGAAAAAGTCATTGTCTAACCAACGTTTTCTAACTAAATCGGTTGTTGTAATAGCTCCAAAATCTGGTAAATTGTAGTCGGAAAAAGATTCGTCTTCTTTGTATTGTTCAAAATAACCTTTTCCTATTGTATAATGCAACGCAATATTTGATTGCCATTTTGAAGCTAATTTCTGATTCCAATGTAATTGAAAATGATTTTGCCAATAATTATCGGTTTCATTTCCATAAAATTGGATGTTTCCGAAAGCGTCAGTATATTGTCCAACTGAATTGTAGGTTCTGTCATTTCTCAGTTTGTCTTCATCTTCTAAACCGTTCCAAGATTGATAGGTTTTTTCTTTTCCACCAAATGCGATGGCTTTGATAATGGTGTTTTTAGTGATGTAGTTCGCATCAAAATAATAACCAAATAAATTTGAAGAAGCTCGATCAATATAACCATCTGATTCAATTTTTGAAATACGAGCGTTCATTTCGAAATTATTGTGTAAACCGGTTCCGAAAGCTAATGTGTGTTTTCTTGTTGAAAAACTACCAATTGAATTAGCGATTTCAGCATAAGCATTTTTTTGAGAAGCTTTCGTTTGTAAATTTAAACTCGCTCCAAATGCACCAGCACCACTTGTAGAAGTTCCCACGCCACGTTGCAGCTGAATACTTTCTAGAGAAGATGCAAAATCGGGTAAGTTTACAAAATAAGTACCTTGACTTTCGCTATCATTAAACGGCACGCCATTTAAAGTTACGTTAATTCGAGAACCGTCTGAACCACGAACACGCATGTAAGTGTAACCAATTCCGGCACCAGCATCAGTTGTGGTAACTACAGAGGGTAAATAATTTAATAAAATAGGAATGTCCTGACCTAAGTTTCTTGGTGCGATTTGCGTTTTAGAAACGTTAGTAAAAGTGATAGGGCTTTTGTCTTTGGCTCTAACACCAGAAATTAAAACTTCTTCAATGGATTTAACAGAATCTTTTGGTTGTTCTTGTGAAAATAAGATACAAGTAAAAAGTAAAAAGTAAAAAGTTAATAGTTGCGGGAATACTTTTTTCTTGGACTCTTGGCTCTTGGCTCTTTTTTTAAATAAATACATAATTCGTAAAAAAATACGAATAAAAGGGGTGATTACTCTTGGTTAAAAATAATTAGTTAATAAATGTTTGTGAGAATTTAGATTCTGAAACAAGTTCAGAATGGCAAGTAATTTCTCGATTTTCCTTGGCAGCATTACCCGCCCAGGTTCTATGGGTATAATCTCAGCCTGAATAAACAAGCACCCCTTTGAGACAATGCAAAGATAGGACTCTTTAGTTTAAATTTCCAAGTTTAAAGTTTAAAAATTTAATTTTTTATTGGAACGCAGATTGGAGAAAATATAAAAATTTTAGAAATTTCTTTAATCTGTGTTGCATTTAATCGAGTATTAATTAAAATTCTGGCTTTTTTCTATTTGCTTTAATTTCTCCAGCTTTTTTCTTTTCTTGAATGCGTTTTTCGTTGGCGCCTTTTGTGATTTTAGTTGCTTTTCGAACTTTGGGTTTGACTAAAGCTTTTTCTAACATTTCGAAAAAACGTTTGATGATGATTCGTTTGTTTTTCAATTGACTTCGGTCTTCATCGCAGGTTAAAATCAATAAATTTTCTTGAGATATTTTTGTTTTTAATTTGGTTTGAAGAAGTTGTTTTTCGTCTTCTTCTAAACCTTGAGATGTTGAAACATCAAAAATTAAAACTATTTTAGACGATACTTTATTTACGTTTTGTCCGCCAGCGCCACTGCTTCGTACCGCTTTAAAATTTAATTCTGAAGTTATAATTTCCGTGTGCATTAGAATCCAGAATTGTTTTCTAAATTATTGGGTTGATGTGCTGGTTTCAAAAGATCGATTACTTTTTTTACAGGATTAAAGGTTTCAATAGGCACTTCTACAAAAATAGTCGTCCATTTTGCCATAGCGCCATTCCATAATCCTGGCAATTCAAAAGCTTTTATCGGTTTTCCATTTTTAGTTTTTTCGGTAATAAATGCGGCTTTATCATCTACAAATTTAGTCAAATCAAATTTGTTTCCTTCAAAATCTTTGATGCTGCAAACGATATCAACAGGATTAAAATGTGTGGAGTTTTTAAAAATCGTACGTTGGTTTTCATTTGTTAAATCCACTTGAGACGATTCAACAATTTGTAAATTATGACGGCCTTTTTCATCTTGCACCCAGAATGGTCCACCGCCAGGTTCGCCTTCATTTCTCACCATTCCACAAACTCTAATTGGTCTGTTTAAAATTTTAATTAAGTATTCTTTTTGGTATTCAAATTGAAACATTTTAATTTCTTCCGGAAGCGGGAATGACATTTTTACTTCTACAAATTCAATAATTTCTTTAATATTACTTTCGTTTATTTCATTGTTTAGTAGTTTTTTCAATGAAATTTCTACTTGTCGTTTGGTGTACAATAAAATCCCGCCAATTAATTTTTTATAATTTAAAATCAATTCGCGATTGTTTTGTGAAACGTTATCAATATTCTTAATAAAAACCACATCAGATTGTAGTTGATTTAAATTTTCAATCAAAGCACCATGTCCGCCCGGACGGAAAAACAATTCATTTTTATCAATTCTAAAAGGGGAATTATCTGCGTTAACGGCAATCGTATCTGATGTTTCGTTTTGATACGAAAAGGTAACTTCTACGTTGTCATATTTGTTGATGATTGCTAAAAAATCGTTTTCAAATTCTTTAGAAATAGTAAAGTGTATTTTCGATTTTTGATCTGCTTTTTTGTAAAAATTGGTTTCAAAAACGTGTTCGTCTATGGGTGTTAAAACCTCATCGTTTTGAAGGTGAAAGGGTAAAATGCCTTTTGGTTTATTGGCGAAATTTAAACCTTCTTCGGTTAATAAGGTTTTGACAATCGCATATACTTTTTGATCCGAATTAAAAGTTGGATAATCTGTAAAAAGAGATTTTGTTTTTTCTTTCAATTCATTGTAAAAAGGAAAACTTCTTAATCCTACAATAAAAAGAGACAAATCTTTGTCTTTGTTGATATTTACGTAAGAATTTATTGTGTCTTTTTCAGGATTAAATTTGTTTAGAAACTCATTTAAGGATTTAAACATTCTGGTTGCCGCACCACTAGCAGGAACAAATTTTTCAATGGAATATTTGTCTTTATGTTTATCGAAATAGGCACAAAATTCTTCTATTTCTGATTCAGAAAATTGAAAAATTCCATCGTGTATGGAGGCAATTTTGTATAAGTTAATGTTTGGAATTCCGTTTTTAAAATAATGCAATTGTTGCATGATTTTTTCAAGAGAATTTCCGCGTGAAACTATTTGTTGTAAATCTTTTTCGCTAAATATTTTTTCCATTCTAAGTATGCTGAGAGGGCTAAAATAGTAAAAATTATGTATTGAATAGCAATTATATAAAGATGTCTGTCGAAAAAGATATAAACGCAAATTGCATCTCCAATAATCCAAAGTGTCCAATTTTCAATTTTCTTACGCGCCATATACCACATCGCTGTAAAAAATAATGATGTGGTAAAAATATCTAAATAATTGTTAATCTGTAGTTTGTAATCGAAAAATTGATAAATAAAAACACAAACAATTGCCGTTATAATAAACAAAATTACTCCAATACTTTTTTCTTTAATATTGGTTCTTGATATAGAAAGTGTTGTGCCATTTGTGATTTTTTTCCACTGATACCAGCCGTAAATACTCATAACCGAATAATAAATATTAATACTCATATCGGCAAAATATTTAGCATTGTACATAATGTAAATAGAAAGTACTGTCGCGATTATTCCAGTTGGGTAAACTAAAATATTTTCTTTTTTGGCAAAATATACGCTCAAAATACCGAATATGAAAACTATAAGTTCAAGGCCAATTTGCCAATTCGGAATGTTTTTGTATTGTTGGATTATAATTTCGAACATATTAGGTAGTGAAAAAGTTGGAGTCATTTTCAAACGCAGTTCCAATTACCACTAAATCAGCACCAGCGTTAAATATTTCTTCAATTTTTGAGATATTTCGAATGCCGCCACCAACAATTAAAGGAACTGAAATGTTTTTAGAAACAAAAGCAATCATTTCTACAGAAACATGTTGATTGGCGCCACTTCCAGCTTCTAAATAAATTAGTTTTTTTCCTAAATATTCACCTGCTTTTGCGGTTTTGTATGCCAAATCAATATTTGTATTTTCAATGGGTAAAGTTTGGCTTACGCGTTGTACGGCTGTTTCGTTTCCACCATGAATTAAAATATAACCAGTTGAAATAATTTCTAAATTAGAATTAGCTAAAATGTCTACTGAATTAATATGATGTTCAATTAAATAATCGGGATTTCTACCAGAAAGTAAGCTTAAAAATAAAATCCCATCTGCTTCATTTGATATTTGTGAAGGATGTCCAGGGAAAATTAAAATAGGTAAGTGGCAATATTTTTTGATTTCGATAATTAAAGTATCGATGCAAATTTGTTCCACAACGCTACCGCCAATAAAAATATGCGTAGCTGGAGATTGATTTATTTTTTGAGATAAATTTTCAATTTCATCTACTTTAGTTTTGTCAGGATCAATGAGGATTGCCAACAATTTTTTGTTTGTTTGTTTAGCTGCTAAAATATTTTGGTAGATGTTTTTCATATTGCGATACGAAAGTACAATTTTTACGGATTAACCGCAAAGAAACGTAAAGTTTGTCGCAAGGTTCGCAATGGTTTTATTTTATTGCAATACACAAACAAAAACATAATCGTCAACAAAATCAAAATGAAAATTAAAATCTTCAATAATATCATTAAAATGTAATTGTGCTTTTCCTTTTTTATCTTCTAATTGAAAAGGCGATTCGGAAATGTGCTTCGGAAAGCTAATACCTTTTTCGTTTTTCAGTTTAAAAACACTTTCTTTAACACCCCAAACTACGGTTGATTTGGCTATTTTATCCGATTCGGAAAGGTTTTCTAAATGAGAAATATCCATAAATCGTGGTGCTATTTTTAATGTTTTTTCTTTGCGTTTTTCTAAATCAATTCCAATACATTGGTTGCTAATACAAATACAAGAAAACTCGTGAGAATGAGAAATGGATATGTGTTTTTCTTCCATCTTCCATCTTCCATCTTCCATCTTCAAATGTGGTTTCCCAAATTCGTCATAAAACAAATTAAAATCAGTAAAACCAATATGTTGTAATAACATTCTAACGGCTAAAAACCCTTTTTTATGTTCGATGGAACTCATGGTTTCTATTCTGCAAACTGATTTTTCATTAAGTTGGACATTTTCAAAAAGCCATTCCATATCTTCGGAAATTTTCCAAAAATAAGCGGTGGTATGTTTGTTAATGTGAATTTCTTTGAAAAAAGGCATGTTAAATCGAACTAGAAAAATTTTATATAATTGTGATTCAATGGTTTAGCAATGTGAACAAAACATAAATATCAATAATTTATTTCTGAAATTAAAACTTATGTTGTACCTTTGCAGACTTAAATAAAAATAAATATACAAATTATAATGAGTACAACAACAATTCCTTACGTACCATACAAAGTTAAAGATATTTCTTTAGCTGCATGGGGAAGAAAAGAAATTTTATTAGCAGAAGCTGAAATGCCAGGATTAATGGCGCTTAGAGAAGAGTTTGGTGCAAGCCAACCTTTAAAAGGTGCGCGTATTGCTGGATGTTTACACATGACTATTCAAACTGCAGTTTTAATTGAAACATTAGTAGCTTTAGGAGCTGACGTTACTTGGTCTTCTTGTAATATTTTCTCTACTCAAGATCATGCTGCTGCTGCAATTGCTGCTGCTGGAATTCCGGTTTATGCTTGGAAAGGTATGAACGAAGAAGAATTTGATTGGTGTATTGAGCAAACGTTATTCTTCGGTGAAGAGCGTGCGCCTTTAAATATGATTTTAGATGATGGTGGAGATTTAACCAACTTAGTTTTTGATAAATACACAGAATTAGTTAAAGGAATTAAAGGTTTATCAGAGGAAACTACAACTGGAGTGCACCGTTTATACGAAAGAATGAAAGCTGGAACTTTATATATGCCAGCTATCAACGTGAACGATTCAGTTACTAAATCTAAATTTGACAACAAATATGGTTGTAAAGAATCTGCAGTAGATGCGGTTCGTAGAGCAACTGACGTAATGTTAGCAGGTAAAAGAGTAGTAGTTTGTGGATATGGAGATGTAGGTAAAGGTACTGCAGCTTCTTTCCGTGGAGCAGGTTCTATTGTAACTGTTACTGAAATTGACCCAATTTGTGCTTTACAAGCTGCAATGGACGGTTTTGAAGTTAAAAAATTAGATTCAGTCGTTTCAAATGCAGATATCATTATTACTACAACTGGTAATAAAGACATCGTTTTAGGTCGTCATTTCGAAGCGATGAAAGATAAAGCTATCGTTTGTAATATTGGTCATTTCGATAACGAAATTGATATGGCTTGGTTAAACACGAACTTCGGTCATACTAAAAACGAAGTGAAACCTCAAGTTGATATTTACAACGTTAACGGAAAAGAAGTTATTATTTTAGCTGAAGGACGTTTAGTAAACTTAGGTTGTGCTACAGGTCACCCAAGTTTTGTAATGAGTAACTCGTTTACTAACCAAACTTTAGCACAATTAGAGTTATGGGCAAACAGTGCCAACTACAAAAATGAAGTGTACATGTTGCCTAAGCATTTAGATGAAAAAGTAGCCGCTTTACACCTTTCTAAATTAGGAGTGGAGTTAGAAACTTTACGTCAAGATCAAGCTGAATATATCGGAGTTGAGGTTCAAGGACCATTCAAACCAGAATATTACAGATACTAATCAGTATTTTATAAATATAAAGAATCCCCTTTCGAAAGATTGGGGATTTTTTGTTAAATTTTTAGAGTTTTATAGACTGTTTTTTTAGAACCATCTGCATAAATATATGTTACCTCTAAAAAGTATTCTTTTGAATTAATTGAAAACTCTTTTTTAAATTCCTTCTTTTTAGAATTACAAAAACCTTCAATTGCATATATGGGTTTAGAAATAATATTCTTATTTCCATTCATATCAATTTTCTCTAAAATGTAGTTTTCATAAACAGCAATTCTTTTCTTTATTTCAATTTTGCCAGTATCTAAAGTGGTTATTGGGAATTTTAATACAATGTATTCTTTATCTTTTTGACATAATTCGATATTTTCTATCTTTATTTTTTCCTGTGAATATGAAGAATTATAAAAGGTAATTAATAAGATTATCGTAAAAAAATAATTTTTCATATTTATGAATTTTAGGTGTTAACTAACAAATTTAAACATATGATTTTGATTAATTTCTACATTTTTAAACTAATATTTTTTTTTACAATCCAAATTTTATTTTAAAAATTTTAATTATATATTTAAAAAAATTCAGTAAAATATTTGGTATGAGTTGGAAATATGGTGCTTTAAAAGATGTAGTTTGTTTAGATTTATCTAATGGTACAATAGAAAATTTACAAAATTATTTTAAATTAAATACAAATCTTCAAAGTGTTACAAAACAATATTTAGAAGAAACTTTAGAAAGAAATTTAACTAAAGTTGATGCTTCTGATAGAGTTGTGCGAATATATTTGTATGATAGCTTTGTGATAGCTACTTCTAAATTTAAAAACGAACAAGATGTTATTATTGAAGATTCTTTTATTGATGAAATAAAGAAATTACCAATTATAAAAGAAAGTGATGGCTTAGAAGTTGTTCAACAATTTATGGGAAACTTGATTAATAATAATGTTGTAAGAATGGATGAAATTACTCATTTGAAATTATTTAATTATTACACTCAAAATCTTAATCCGATAAAATATAAAATCCCATTTTTTATGGAGCATATTTTTGGATTTGAAATTGCTTCTTATAATTTGAAAATGTATGATATGTTGAGTCCTCGAATTTATAAGCCAATTCATAATATTTTAAGAAATAAATATCCTAATACAAAAATCAAAAACAGCTTTTTAATTCAAAAAATATATTATTTAAAGTCAATACCAATTGCATTTAGTGCAAAATTAATAGGTACAAATGAAGAAGAAAAATGGTTTTGGAGTGAGCATTATTTAGAAGATTTAAAAAACATTGAACCGATTTATTTGACAACATTATTTCCAAGTTATTCTATTGACTTAATATTAGATAAAATTAACGAAATAGGAATTAACAATTTAACAAAAGAAGAATTAGAATTTTTAAATAGTAACAAGTAAAATTTTTAGATATGGCTTGCAGACACCGTTTTTATGACAAATTATCACCAGATTGGGAATTAGAATATTTATTTGTTGGGACATTTAATCCTTCTTGGGATTTTAATAATGCCGAGCAAGCAGATTATTTCTATGGAAGAAATAGAAATTTTTTTTGGAGAATATTGCCAGAAGTTTTTGAAAATGAGAGTTTAAAGAATAATCATTTAATTGATAAAATTGAATATTTAAGAAAAAACAAAATTGGATTAACTGATTTAATAATATCAGTTGAGAATGCTAATGAAAGTAGTAAAGTAGATGTAGATAATCTCACAATTGGATTTTCTGATAATGTTCTTAATAATTATATATTGGAGTTTAATACTGAAAACATAATAAATTTAATTACTAAAAATTCTAAAACTATCAAGGGAGTGTTTTTGACAAGATCTACATTAAATAATATTAATCAAATTAGAGATGAATGGGCTGAGATTGAAAGATTCTGTTTGAAAAATAAAATTAATACAAATAGATTGTTAACTCCTGCAAGGAATTATTCAGTTAGAAAAGTAATAGATTGGCAAAATAAAATTTTAAATAAATAAAATGATAAAAGTCCGAAAACCAAAAATTTCAGCGGAATTACATTTAAAATACACTGGAAAAAGAATAAGCTATTTATATAGTGAACTTAATTCCTCTCTTTTAAAAGTTCAGATCGAAACAGATGCAAATCTTGGAGAAGAGAAAGATGTAATTGCTTTTAAAGTAAAGTTGTTGGACGGGAGTGAACGTTATATTTCATTGTTGTCAAGACGAGTTTATACAATTAATCAAAGAGTCGTAACAAGAGATGAAAATGCATTTATAACACATTATGAATTTATTGTTTCAGATCATTTGGTTTTTGTTAAAGGACATCTTTTTTATAATATTGATGATATTGAAGAAGCTTATGAATACAAATTGTTTCTAAGAAGTGCTTCGTTTATTTATCCACAATTAGAAAATTATGAAATTGATTTTGAAGATTATATGAGAAAGTAGTTGTTTTCTATTTTATTAATTCGATAATATTACAAATCTATTTATGCTATAATCCTCAATCGAAAGATTGGGGATTTTTTTATAGGCAAAAAAAACCGCCATTTCTGACGGTTTTAATTCGCATTATAATTGTGGCTTGGGGGATTGTAATTAGTTCTTAATCACCTTTACGGTTTTAGTTTTTCCTTCTGAAACAATTTTAACAAAGTAAGTTGCTGATGGGAAACTAGATAAATCTATGGTAGTTACTGTAGCGTTTAGTTTTTTGTTTAACATCGTTTGTCCTAACAAATTAAGAACACTTATTTCTGTAATTTCTTTTGAATATTGAAGGGTTACCACATCTGAAGTAGGGTTTGGATATAAATTAAAATGATTCATGTCAAAAGTGTCATTTCCTAATACTACATTGACTGTTACGGCTAATAGAGCACTTGAACAATCGTTTTCTTCATTCACAGCAAAATATTCTGCTCCATCGATTAATTGCGTTCCTGCAGGCAAAGCATTGGTACCTGCTAAAGCATCTGAAGAAGAACCATACCAAACTACAGTTGTTGGATTTACATTAATATCTTCAATTGTAGCATCTGCTGCTACACCACCATTTATGACTTGATTTGATGAACCTGTTGGTGTTGCTGCTGTTGGATTAACAGTAATTGTAAATTGTATAGGTATTCCTGCACAACCATCAATCATTGGAGTTGCCGTTATAGTTGCAACTATTGGAGTGCTTCCTGTATTTGTAGCCGAAAAAGAAGGAATACTTCCAGTTCCACTTGCCGGTAATCCAATCGAAGGCGTATCGTTAGTCCAATTGAAAATGGTGTTGTTGTAAATGGCTTCAATATACATACGTTTAGATGTGAAAGCACATGGATCTCCAAATGTTGCATTGTTTGCTGAAATTGAAAAATTATTTTGTCCAATAGCTGCTGCAGAAACAATTGAAGTACTATTTGAAGCATGGCACGAACCTATTGAGTAGTTTCCGCAAGTGCCATTCGGTGTTCCGTAACTAGCAAAAGGAATAGAAGTAAAAACAGCTCCAACTGGTGCGGTTAAAGTAATATTTCCACTTTCATTTGCTTCGCCACAAAGTGTTCCTGTAGTAGAGCTTGTAAAAACAAATGGTGAAGTAATTGAATTGTTACAAATAATTATACTAGGTACAGCATTTACATTTGGGACTTGGTAGGTTGGACTTATAGTATTTGTTGTAATTCCTCCCGGACTTACCCAGTTTGATGTTGCTCCCATTAAAGCGAAATTATTTAGTGTTCCATTATAATTATTTCCACTCGAATCTGTTAAACTTGTAATGCTGGTATTATTATCAGAAGGGATTCCTTGGTTAAATTTATAATAAGCTAATAAGCCTGTTTGTCCAGATTGTAATTCGCCATTGATATTGTTTTCAATCTCACATTGATTTAAAACACGATTCCAAATTCTTACTTCATCAATGCTGCCTGTAAAATGTTCAGGGTAAGAGTTGCTTCCGATTGTTATGTTGTTATTGGTAGTGGCAAAACTTGAACCGGTTACTCCAGCTGTGATGCCTTTTAAAATTCCATCAATATAAATATAAAGTGAAGAACCATCCCAAACTCCTGCAACATGTTGCCATGTGTTAAGGGTAACTGAATTTAAACCTGAATCGACAACTTTAAAACCTGTTCCATCATTTACCCAAAAAGTAAAAGTATCGAAATCTCTTCGTAGTAAAAATTGCATTTCAGTATTGATTGGATTATGATAGTTTCCAACAATAACACCATTAAAGATAGTATTTGAAGGATTAACCCATGCTTCAACAGTTATTGTGTTTAATGGGTCTAATATTGCATTCATTGTATTGCCAATCAATACTTTATCATCAATTCCGTCAAAATTTAAGGCGCTTGCCGATGGAGTAGGAGTTACATAGGTTTTAAACCATAAATCATAATTGTCGTAAAGGACATTTTGACCATTATTAAAATAAAAACCACCAGGAGTATAAGAATTTCCAGACGGAGCAAAAACAAGTGCATTGGTACCCGTAATTCCTCTTAAATCAACTGTGTATGTGTTTCCTGCAATCATTGAAATTCCTGCAGGCATATTTACTACATGTTCAAGATATGTGCCGTTATTTGGAGGTGCAACGTTAATCTGAAAAGTTTGTGAGGCTAATAATGCACCGCCATAGCCATCTCCAGCATATAAATTTAACTGAAAATCTCCAGCTACTAATGCATCCATGTAATTGCCAAGACTAAAATGAAATTCACTGAATTCACCAGTTTGTCCAGCAATAAAAGTTTGACCTACATTTTGTGCGCCATTATTAGTAATAAGAAATCCACCACCACTAACATTTTCAGGCGAATGGTTTTGATCTAAGGTTTGCCCATTTACATCATAGGAAAAGAAAAGCACTATTAATAAAAATAGTTTTAATGAGAGTAGTCTGTTGTACATAAATATTTTTTTAAAATTTAAGATTACAAAGTTGTGGGTTATAATACGGAATTCATATAGGTGGAAACCCCTGAATTTTAACAAAAGTTTTTTTATGGTATTTAATTAGATACTTTTGTTTAAAATTATTTGAAATGAATAAAAAAATTAAACATATTTTATTTGCACTAACTTTAATAGGTTTTTTTGGTTGCAGTGAGAAAAAAGAAAATGAAGTTGTTTTTGTTAAAGAGGAACCGGTAAAAGAAGATCCGACTAAAGCTTGGTTGCATAAAGTAGAAAACTACAAAGCAAATAAGAATTATTTGTCGGTTTTTTATAAATATTATAAGCAAGAAATTAAAAAAGAAAATTATTCAAATGCTGCTGATATTTTAGGAATTGTTTGTGTTTATTTAGCAGATTCTTATGATTTTAATGAGCAATTTATGACTACTATCAATGAGTTTGATTTAAAATACAGAAAAGAAGTTCCTGCGTTAAAAACCACATTTGTAGATGCTTATTTAGCAAATTATTATTTCGATAAATACAACCTAAAAAAAGCACTTGACTACTTTAAAAATATAACTTTATTAGAACCTAACGACTATAATAGTTGTTATAACACTGCCCGAGCTTACTATGACTTATCATATATATATTACATTATGGGTAAGCAAAATTTGAGTTTAGATGCCAATCAAAAATCTTTTGAATATTTTAGTAAAATTAATAATGCTAAAGGGTTAGCCTTTGTTTATTCCAATTATGCTAATATTTACACCGCTATTGGAGATAAAAAACGCGCTATTGAAAATGCGGATAAAGCTATAAAAGCCTATAAAAGTATTAACAATACCTATAATGTGTACATTGGGTTAATCAATAAAATTTCAATTTATGATTTTTTGAATGATTCTCGAAAAGGAGCGCTTATTGATTCAACTTATCAAGCTTTTATTGAAAGTAAAGATGAAAGTAAAATATTGAAAATTAAACTATTTGATTTTAAAATTGAGAATTTAGTTCAGCAGAATAAACTTAACGAGGCTAAAAAAATTATAGATGAATTAGAACCTATAGTGAAAGAAATTGATTCAGATGATTTAACTCAAGAATATAAAATTAC
>MGWJ01000142.1 GCA_001800945.1 Flavobacteria bacterium RIFCSPLOWO2_12_FULL_31_7 | reverse complement strand
TCAATAGTGTTTCCTGAAGTATTTACTGATACGAAACCTCCAGCTTGTTGGATTCTATCGAAAGCACTTCTGTCTACCATTAAATCTTTTACCACAGGAAAAGCTTTACTTCTCCATGGTTCGATAAAGATTGTTTCTCCATCTTTAAATTTACGCATGTGTAATTGACATGTTGTAGTTCCAGTATCTGGACCATGTGCACGACCATTAATGTATAATGAACACATTCCACAAATACCTTCACGACAGTCGTGATCAAAAGCCACAGGTTCGTTTTGAGAATTTACTAATTGTTCATTCAATTGGTCTAACATTTCTAAGAAAGAACTGTCAGTAGAAACATTATCTAATTTATAAGTTTCCATTTTACCTTTTGCACTAGCATTTTTTTGACGCCAGATTTTAAGGTTGATATTTATATTTTTTTAGCACTCATGATATCTTATTTATAGTTTCTAGCTGCAATTTTGATAAACTCATATTTCAATTCTTCTTTATGAAGTACTGATTTACTTGCATCGCTTCCATTATATTCCCAAGCCGCAACATAAGCGAAGTTTTCATCGTCACGAAGTGTTTCTCCTTCAGCATCTTGATATTCTTCACGGAAATGTCCACCACAAGATTCTTTACGTAATAAAGCATCTTTAGCCATTAATTGTCCCAATTCGATAAAATCAGCCACACGAAGTGCTTTTTCTAACTCTTGGTTTAATTCATTCGCAGCACCAGGAACTCTAACATCTGCATAAAAATCTTCTCTTAATTGTCCGATTTCTTCAATTGCTTCTGTTAATCCTTTTTCGTTACGACCCATTCCTACTTTATTCCACATAATTAAACCTAATTTTTTATGGAAATAGTCAACCGATTTCGTACCGTTATTATTGATTAATTGTTCAATAGATTGACGAACTGCATTTTCTGCTTCCACAAATTCTGGTGTGTCAGTAGAAATTTTACCTGTTCTAATTTCGTCAGCCAAATAGTTAGAAACGGTGTATGGTAATACGAAATAACCATCTGCTAAACCTTGCATTAGAGCAGAAGCTCCTAAACGGTTAGCTCCGTGATCTGAGAAGTTAGCTTCACCAGCCACAAAACATCCAGGAATAGATGACATTAAGTTATAATCAACCCAAACTCCACCCATTGTGTAATGTACTGCTGGATAAATTTTCATTGGAGTTTCATATGGATTTTCATCTGTAATTTTTTCATACATGGTGAAAAGGTTTCCATATTTAGATTCTACCCATTTTTTACCTAATTCTTGTACTTTAGCATCCGATGGATTGTGGTCTCCTTGAGCAAATGCTGCTTGTTTCCCTTTGGTAATGATTTCAGAAGCGAAATCTAAATATACACCTTCATTAGTATCATTAGCTTCAATACCATGTCCGGCATCACAACGCTCTTTAGCCGCACGAGACGCCACATCACGAGGTACCAAGTTACCAAAAGCAGGATATCTTCTTTCTAAGTAGTAATCTCTATCTTCTTCAGCAATTTGTGTTGGTTTTAATTTACCCGCTCTAATTGCTTCTGCATCTTCTTTTTTAGCAGGCACCCAAATACGACCAGAATTACGTAATGATTCAGACATTAACGTTAATTTTGATTGATTGGTTCCATGTACTGGAATACAAGTTGGATGAATTTGCACATAACAAGGATTGGCAAAATGCGCTCCTTTTTTATGAACTTTCCAAGAAGCTGTAACGTTACTTCCCATTGCATTAGTTGATAAGAAATATACATTTCCGTATCCACCTGTTGCAATAATAACCGCATGAGCAGAATGTCTTTCTAACTCTCCAGTAATTAAATTACGAGCAATAATTCCACGAGCTTTTCCATCTACTTTAACTAGATCAAGCATTTCGTTACGGTTATACATTTTCACATTTCCTAAACCAATTTGTCTAGATAATGCAGAATAAGCTCCTAATAATAATTGTTGTCCTGTTTGTCCAGCTGCATAAAAAGTACGTTGTACTTGTGTTCCACCAAACGAACGGTTATCTAATAATCCACCATAATCTCTAGCAAAAGGTACACCTTGAGCCACACATTGGTCGATAATATTTGCAGAAACTTCAGCTAAACGGTGAACGTTTGCTTCACGCGCACGGTAATCTCCACCTTTAATAGTATCATAAAATAATCTGTAAGTACTATCACCATCATTTTGATAGTTTTTCGCTGCATTTATACCTCCTTGAGCCGCAATGGAGTGCGCTCTACGTGGAGAATCTTGAAAACAAAATGCTTTTACGTTGTAACCCATTTCTCCAAGTGAAGCCGCTGCCGAAGCACCTGCCAAACCTGTTCCTACTACAATTACATCGATTTTTGGTCTATTATTTGGAGCAACTAATTTAAGATTGTTCTTATGGTTGGTCCATTTTTCTGAAATATGACCTTGAGGAATTTTAGAATCTAATGCCATATGTTTTTATTTTGAAAAAAAGTGAATGTAAAGTGGAATTATCGCAAATAAAGTAGCAACTACTACTGAAAAAGCTTTTCCGAAAAATTTAATTGCTGGAGTAAATTTACCATTGATCCCTAAAGATTGGAAAGCACTTTGAAAACCATGCCATAAATGGAAACCTAAAACCACCATTGAAAACACATAAAACAAAGTAAAAAATAAGCCTTCATTAGGAATTACATTAAATAACTTCCCTTTACTTTTGAAAAAAGAAATAGTTAGTTTGTGTAAATCTTTATAACCTTCAAACAATACTTCGTTGTTTTTCTTATTGATAATTTTTGAACCATCAATGAAAAGTTCTCCTTTAGATTGTTGTTTTAATACTTCGTTGTTAAAAACTGGAGACTGAACTGGAACATTTTGCTGTGGCGACTCTGCACTTGCGATTAACATATACTGTTTTGTTCCACTAGTTTGGTCTACAATTTCTTTTACGAATAAAGGCATCGCAGTTCCAAACTTCATTTTAGCCCAAAAATTAATCATGTGTGTAGCAATGAAGATTAAAATCATTGTTCCTAATACCGCCATGTTTCTTGAAGCTGAACTGCTGTTTTTTGATGGATTGTTCATTGCATACGCAATTGGACGTGCTTTTTTGTTCTGAATTGCTAAGTAAATTCCATCAATTGCATGAAATAAAATAGACAGGTAAGTTACATAAGAAAGTAATTTTACTGCTGGATTAGTTGTCATGAAATAAGCATACTTATTAAATTGAAGTGCTCCTTCATAACCCGACATGAACAATTGAAGATTTCCAAGTAAATGCCCTACTAAAAACAAGCATAAAAACAATCCTGTAAGAGCCATCCAATATTTTTTTGCAATAGATGACTTTAAAAATGCTGATTTTGCCATAATTATAGTTAAAGTTAATTTGAGTTTGAATAATGTAAGCAAAAATAAAGGTTATAAGTAAGACTTACAACCTTTGAAAGATAATTTATAATGATTTTAAATGAGTTTAACTTTTGTTGAATATCAAACAGTTAGACATTAATTTAATATTCTAAAACTAGGAATTAATCCTCTTAAACCCATATCTACTACATTTTCTCCTGCTGAAGGTTCAAATTTTCCGTCAGCGTTGACTTCCTGCCACTCAAAACTATTGTTAATAGAAAGCGATAATTGCACTTCTACATTCTTAGTTTCATTACCTGTAACTACAAAATTATTTGCGAATTTCCCAGTTACTAAACAAGAACCAGAAGGTATTGGAGAGGTTGTGGCAATTGGATTTGGAACTGTAGTTGCTCCAGCTGGTGTTTGTCCAGAAGCTGAATAGCCAACAGATGGAATTGCAAACGCCCAATAACCTTGTAATTTATCATCATTTACTACAAATGAATTTCCAGCTACGCTATGTGTTGTAATGTAATTATTGTATCCTACAAAACTTGCTAAAGTTCCCACATAATCTGAACCGCTTGCCCTAACATTGATGTTGTAATTTTGATATGATAAAGAACATCTAACATATTCATAACTTCCTGGCGCAAGATTTTTCAATGGAATCGACAAAAACGCTTCTCCTTCGCCAACAATTTTAGCTTGACTAAAATCAATCGCATTAGCACCGCCTATAGTTGTTGATGGTCCAATGTATAAAACCGACCCTTGTCCAACTTGTGTCATCGCATTGGGCGTAAATTCTAAATAATGTGCACTAATACTATTAAAAATTGGGGATTGCGCCGCATTTCCAACCGCTACCGTTGAAGGTTGCCCAATATTGTTCAATCTCACTTGAGTAGGATCAAACTTAAATTTTATAATTAATTGCGGTTCTTCCACAATAACTTGGTTATCATCTTCATCCGTACAGGAAAAACCAACAAAGGACAAGGTAAGAAGTGCTAAAACTTTTATCTTCATTTTCTTTCAATTAGGGTTAAGGGTTGCGTTTCTTTTTTACCGTTAGCTTCCAATTCAACTGTATATTTTCCAATAGGTAAATAATACTTTTGATTGTTGGCTTGGCTTATTTTTACTTTAGGATTTTTCTTCTCAATAGCCACTTTTGTTTTCTCGTCGATACTTAAATCGTAATCTAGTTTTAGCAATCCTTTTTCGGCTTTAGCCTGACGAATAAAAACTACAATTCCATCACTATTTTTTATCGTAATAGAAATATTAGCAAAATCTTTTAAATAATACCAAATTTCTATATTTGGATTGTTATCTGAACCCCAAGCATACGATTTATTACCCCAGTTTTTAGAAAAATAAATCTCATCTAATTTAAATAACGCAATTCCTTTTGTATTTATTGTTTCATTAATTTGTTGAATATTAGCCACATTCACTTTATACAAAGAACGTCCATGAGTTCCAACAATTAAATCTTTTTCTCTATTTTGAATCACTAAATCATGAACCGCTACATTCGGAATTCCATTTGAAAAATCTTGCCATGTAGTTCCTCTATCTATCGAAATAAATAAACCGTTATCTGTTCCTAAATATAAAATATTTTCATTTTCTGAATCTTCTAAAATAACATTAGCTGCATTTTGGTTGAAATTCTCCGTTAATTCTTTCCAATTCGCACCTAAATCTTCCGAAACATAAGCATAGGTTTTGAAATTATCATTTCTATACCCGTTCAACGTGATATAAATTCTTTCTTTTTTAAAGTTCGAAAATCGCACACGAGACACCCATAAATTTTGTGGTAAATTAGTTGAAATTTTAGTCCAATTAGAACCCCCATCTTTTGTAATGTGAACATTTCCATCATCCGTTCCCACCACTAATTGTCCAAATTTAAACTTACTTTCTGCGATAGAAGTTATGGTTCCAAAAGGCACATTTCCTTCAATTTTCCCATTCGTTAAATCGGAAGAAATTTTTTCCCAAGCTGCACCTTGATTCATAGATCGAAATACGTATTGTCCGCCAAAATAAATGATATCTTGATTGTGTGACGACAATAAAATAGGCGTTTGCCAATTGAAGCGATAAGGTTCTTCTTTTTTATTTGCTCTTGGTGTGATGTAGTCTCTTTTGCCCGATTTTCTATCAATTTTAGTATAACTTCCAAATTGAGAACCCGTGTAAACTAAATTATTTGTTCTCGTATCTATTTGCACTTGCATCCCATCTCCACCGATTAAAAATTCATACGGATATTTTCCGTTTTGTAGCCATTCTGAATTGTGTTCGTAGTTATTCGGTCCGGCCCAAACACCATTATCTTGCAAACCACCATACACTTCGTAATCTTCTTTATTATCTACGTTCACCGTATAAAATTGCCCAACTGCTTGATTGTTACATTTTATCCAGTGATTTCCGTTATCGTACGTGATATTCACTCCACCATCATTTCCATTAATCACATGGTTTGGATTTTTGGGATTTACCCAACAAACGTGATGATCAGCATGCACATTATCTTTATCAATAGTTTTAAAAGTTTTTCCGCCATCACTAGAAAAAATTAAAGGAACGGCAGAAATATATAAGCTGTTTTCATTTGATTCATCCACCGTAATATCAGCAAAATAATAGCCGTAAGAATAAAATGCGTCGTTAATAAATTGATTATGTGTTTTTTTCCACGTTTTTCCCGCATCGGTAGTTTTGTAAATTTCTGCACCAATCACTTCGGTGTCAAACAAATTTGTATTGGCATCTGTTGATTTTTCTTTTTTTGAATTTGGTCGTAAATTCTGGTTATCTACAATCGCGTAAGCAATATTTTCGTTGAACGAAGTCAAACCAATTCTTCCAATTCCAACATTATTTGGAAAACCTGAATTGGCCTCAATTTTTGTCCAAGTTGTTCCAGCATCTTCACTTTTATAAATTCCAGAACTAATCCCATTTCCTTTAAAATGATACGCTTTTCGTTCTCGTTCCCAAGCCGCAGCAAACATAATTTTTGGATTATTTGGTGCGAAACTCAAATCAATAATTCCGGTATCTTCATTAATAAATAAAGTTTTTGTCCACGTTTTTCCACCATTTGTAGTTTTAAAAACACCACGTTCTTCATTTTTCGAATACAAATAACCTAAAACTCCCACCACAATTTCGTTGTTATCATTCGGGTTCACCCAAATTTTAGAAATATGATGACTATCTGGCAAACCAATATTTGTCCAAGTTTTTCCCTTATCCGTTGATTTTAAAACGCCAATTCCAGCATAAGAAGAACGCGAAGAATTGACTTCACCCGTTCCAACTAAAATCAATCCAGAATTCCAATCCACAGCCACACAACCAATATTTTGCGTTGGTGAGTTATTATTGGTATACCACAATCCACCCGTTGCATAAGCTGCATAAAATTCTGTTGGATTAGTTGTATTCACAGCTAAATCTACTACACGACCACTCATAATCGTAGGTCCGATATTTTGAAATTTTACAGTTTGGAAATCAGCATTTTGAGCTAAAGTTAACAAGCAACTTAATAGAGAAACAAAAAGAAGAATTTTTTTCATGAGTTAAAAATTGATTTGCTCAAAATTAAAAGAATAATTTGATACCTATTCATTTGAAAGTTATTATTTTTGAATTTATAATAATTACCGCACATGAATTGGACTCAATTTGAAGATTTTAAATCGTTTTTTACACCTTTAACTTTAAAGAAAAATGAGTTTTTAGTGAAAGAACAAGAAGTGTGTAAATACTTTTGTTTCATTGAAGAAGGCATTTTGCAACATGCGATTTTGGTTGATGATGAAGAAAAAACCACTTATTTGGGTTTGAAAAATTCGTTTACTTCTTCCTTAAAAAGTTTCTTGTTAGATGTGCCTTCCAGAAAACATATAAAAGCCATTCACGATTGTAAATTATGGGTGATTGATCAAAAATCATTTCAAAAACTATTGAAAGAAAACAAAACTTTTCACGATTTCTATTACACGTTAATTGAAAAACAAATTTGTTTAATTGACGATTATCGTATCGATTTATTAACGTTAACTCCAGAAGAGCGTTATAAAAAACTCTTAGAAACCGAACCAAAATTATTAAATGAAGTTCCGTTACATTATTTGTCTTCATTTTTAGGAATTTCATCTCGACACATGAGTAGAATTCGAAAAAATATAAAATAACGCCATTTGGCTACTATTATTTATTTCGTAATACTTAATTTTGATAAAATTTAAAATTCAATAAAAAATGAAATATATACCAATCAAAAGCGAGCTTTTTATTAAAAATCGTAAAAACTTCATGGCGCAAATGAAGCCAAACGGAGTGGCGGTTTTTAATTCAAATGATATTTATCCTGTTTCCGCAGATAGTACGTTACCCTTTGCACAACACAGAGATATTTTCTATTTATCGGGTGTAGATCAGGAAGAAAGTATTTTATTATTGTTTCCAGATGCGCCTTATGAGCATTTGAAAGAAATTTTATTTTTAAAAGAAACGAACGAACATATTGCGATTTGGGAAGGTGAAAAACTAACCAAAGAAAGAGCTTTTGAAGTGGCCGGAATCAAATCGGTATATTGGTTACAAGATTTCCATAAAGTCTTAAAAGAAGTGATGATGTATGCCGATACGATGTACATTAATACGAATGAACATTATAGAGCGTCAGTAGAAACAGAAACACGTGAAGACCGTTTTATTAAATGGTGGAAAAACGAATATCCAGCACATAAAGTAGAAAAATCGAATCCAATTTTACAACGTTTACGTTCGGTAAAAGACCAAATTGAGTTAGATTTAATTCAGAATGCGTGTAATATTACAGAAAAAGGGGTTAGAAGATTATTAAATTTCGTAAAACCTGGCGTGACAGAATATGAAATTGAAGCCGAATTAGCTCACGAGTTTTTACGTAACCGTTCAAAAGGATTTGCTTACACACCAATTATTGCTTCAGGAAATAATGCGAATGTGTTACACTATATCGAAAACAACCAAGTGTGTCATCCTGGCGATTTAATTTTGTTAGATGTTGGTGCAGAATATGCCAATTATTCTTCAGATTTAACACGTATGATTCCAGTTTCTGGAAAATTCACAGACAGACAACGCGCGGTTTATAATGCCGTTTTAAATGTGAAAAACGAAGCTACAAAAATGTTATTACCAGGAACGTTGTGGAAACAATATCATGTGGAAGTTGGTAAAATTATGACCTCAGAATTATTAGGTTTAGGCTTAATTGACAAAGCGGATGTTCAAAACGAAAACCCAGAATGGCCAGCATATAAAAAATATTTCATGCACGGAACATCACACCATTTAGGTTTAGACACACACGATTACGGATTATTACACGAGCCAATGCAAGCGAATATGGTTTTCACAGTAGAACCAGGAATTTATATTCCAGCGGAAGGTTTTGGTATTCGTTTAGAAGATGATGTGGTGATTCAACCAAAAGGAGAACCTTTCAACCTAATGAAAAATATTCCAATTGAAGCGGATGAAATTGAATCTATTATGAACTCATAGTATTCAGTCACAGTGACAGTTTACAGTATAAACGGTTTGCAGAAATGTGAGCCGTTTTTTTTTGTAACGAAGATTGGAGAAATTATATAAATTTTTAAAATTTCTTTAATCTGTGTTTTAAAAATTACAGTGTAGGGATTTTCTCTACCAACATTTCTTTTCCATTTTTGTCGAAATAACTACAAGTCATTTTATCCATCACCACAATCCATTTTTCCACACCAGATTTCGCACAATCGTTTAAGAAAGTCATATATTCTGTATTGCCTAGTTGATGTGATTTCAAATCAGATTTAAATTGTTCGATGTTACTTTCGTTAACTACGTTTAGTATTTCTGAAAAACCTTCTGAAGAAACAGTAAAATTATCTTTTCCAAAATAATCGGTATGATTATCAAACACAAAAGTTTCAAAAGAGGTTACACCAAGCGCAATAATATCTTGCATGTATTTTGGAAAATCGGCACCACTTTTGACTTTGGAATGGGCTTCGTGAATTTGTTGGATGGTGAACATGATGTTAGATTTTTATTCTCAAATTTACGATTTAATAGATTTAAACATATAAGTCATTTAAGTTTTTTTACAATTTTACACACCAACTTATAGCAACATAAACTTGTCCTTCCAAAGGAATCTCAGAGATGCTTTCAGCATGACAAACGAAACGGAAAAACTTTGCGAACTTTGCGAAAATCATTGCGAACTTTGCGGTTAAATCTTACTTTTGCCCATCATTACAATTTTATGCACCACCAAACACATTTCAAAAACACAAAAATTTCCTATACCGATGCTGGAAAAGGCACGGCGGTAGTTTTATTGCATGGTTTTTTAGAAAACAGCACGATGTGGAAGTATTTAGCGCCGGTTTTAGCTCAGAAAAATCGTGTCGTTTGTATTGATTTGTTGGGTCACGGACAAACCGATTGTTTGGGTTATGTGCATACCATGGAAGATATGGCAGATGCGGTTCATCAAGTTTTAGCTGAACTTAAAATCAGAAAAGCGGTTTTTGTTGGACATTCGATGGGTGGTTATGTAGCCTTGGCTTTCGCCGAATTGTATCCAGAAATGATGAAAGGTTTGGTGTTGTTAAATTCCACTTCTCGTGCGGATAGCGAAGAACGAATTGCAAACAGAACGCGCGCTATTAAAGCCGTCAAACAAAATTATATCGCAGCTGTTAGAATGAGTATTGCGAATTTATTTTCGGAAGAAAATCGGGAAAAATTAGTGGAGCAAATTGAATGGGTTCGTGAGGAAGCCTTACAAACGCCACTACAAGGAATTATTGCCGCTCAAGAAGGCATGAAATTGCGAAAAGACCGTGAAGTGTTGTTGCATTTTGCCCCTTATCCCATTATGTTAATCTTAGGAAAAAAAGACCCTGTATTAAATTACGAAGAAAACTTAGAACAAATTGAAGGGACGAATGTAAAACTCGTAACTTTCAACGACGGACATATGAGTCATCTCGAAAATCAAGCCGAATTGGAAAAGGTTTTGGTTAGTTTTTTGAAAGTTTAACCGCAAGGAACGCAAGGATTTTCGCAAGGTGCGCAAAGCCTATCTATATAAATTTTGCAGTCAAAAACTATAAAAAAACTTTGCGAGCATTGCGCTTAACTTTGTCTCTTTGCGGTAAAACTAAATCACTTCTTTAAAAGAAATCTTCGGATTTAAAATCTCTTGAATTAAAATCACCAATTCTTCTGTAAAATAATTTAAGAATTCTGGCGTGATAATCGTTTCTGGAACTACGCCTCTTCCCTTTCCAAAAGCAAAAGGTAAAAATCCAGATTTCATATTTTTAAAAGAAAAAATCCCCACTTCTACATTATAATTTCCTTTTAAGTCACTTTTCTGAAACATCAAAGCATAACACAACAATTGAATGATTTTATCATTGGCTAAATCTAGCGTTAAACCTTCAAAAGTGGCTATTTTTAGTTTGTTAGCTTCTACTTTTCCTGTTTTGTAATCTATGATTCGAATCGTATTATTTCGCAATTCAATTCTGTCTACTTTTCCAGCAATTCGAACTGGGAAGGGCAGATTTGGATTTGTAATTTCTGCAGCATGTTCTTTTTCTAATGACAGAATAAAGAGTTCATCACCATTTTCAATATTTTGTTTTTCTTGAACTAAGAAGTTGTAAATATTACGTTTCGCCACTTCAAAAGCAATTAGGTTTTTCCCTTTTTTAATTTCACCTTCTTTATAAACTTCAATAAATTTTTCCAAAGTAAAGGTTTCAATATTTTGAATCATTATATCAATATCTGAAACTTTAATTAGTGTGTTTGTACCTTCAAAAGGTTGATACATTTTTTCCAACACTTCATGAATAATCGTACCTAAAGTATTCAAAGCCACATTTTCTTCTACTTCTTCATTTTCACGAACGCCTAAAATTCGTTGGTAATAAAACTGAATTGGATTTCGTAAATAATTCGTCAATGCGGATGGCGAAAAACCTTTTACAGTCGCTATTTCTTTTAGTCGTTCTAAAATTGGTTGTGTTTTTACAATCTCAATCGGTTGGTAAATCGTATCTGGTTTTATCGCATTATAAAACGTTTTTTTGAAGTGATGCTTAGGCAAATGTTCAATTTCAATTTGCGTAATAAATCGACTTTTTTCTCCCGCATCAATTCCTTCCGAATGTGTGTTATATAATAAGTAAATGTTTTTCGCACGTTGCAATAGACGATAAAAGTGATAGGTAAAAATCGCATCACGCTCTTTGTAAGTTGGCAAACCTTTTTCCAATTTCACATCGTGGGGAATGAACGAATTATTCGATTTTCCGCCAGGTAATTTTCCTTCGTTTAGTGAAGTAATAATTACATTTTCGAAATCTAAAACACGACTTTCCAAGATTCCCATAATTTGCAAACCTTCTAACGGTTCTCCTTCAAAGGAAACTTGTGCCTGATCAATAACTTGTTTGTAGATAGAAAAAAGAATTTCTAAACTTTCAATATTTTGATAAGTTTCGTAGTAATTGGTGATTTTAATAACAATGTTATAAATCGAAAACACGAATGCTTTTGTAACTTTATCTTGCTCGTTTTGATGGCTCAAATGTTCTTTGATGTAAATCAGAATCGCTTTCAATTTTTCTAGAATTTCTGCTACAGAAGCCTTCCAATCAAAAAACATTAGAGCGACTAATTTGTTTTCTTGCAAGTTGTATTTCGAAAATAAATCTGCTAATCGATTACTTGTGATGAACGTTAAATTCGAGTTTTTTATGATTTTAACCACTTCATACGCATTCACGCTAGAAACCACTAATGGATTATTAAGAATTTCCAATACTTCTTTATAATAGAAAACAGGTTGTTTCTGATTTCTATTTTGAGCGTTTAAATGAAGGTTAAATAATTTATAAATTAGAATTTGAGCGGGATTATTTTTACTAGGATAACCCATCGTAATGTTCAAATTTTCCACCTCAACTGGTAAAGAATTTAAAAGAGGAATTAAGATGTTTTCTTCACTTAAAACTACGGCTGTATTTTGTAAAGAAGGGTTATCTGAAGCGATCTTTTCAATAATTTTACCCGCAATTTTTGCTTGCCCAATAGATTTGGGTGTACCAATTACTTCAATATTTTTTTCATTGGAAAACTCGTGCATCACCCAATTAAATGGATTGGTTTCAAAATGCTTCCACGAATTTTTAATTCTTCGCAAAAACAAACCTGCATCGTGAAATTCATCTCTTAAAAAAACCGCATCAATATCCCAATAAACAGTTGCTTTTTTATTTTCTAATAAATACTTGATGATGGTTTCTTCAGCATTATTTAAGGCGTTGAAACCAGCAAAAACAAAGGTCTTGTTTTCTAAATTTTTGGTAAATTCAATAATATTTTCAGCAGATTTTCGGTACAATAAACCTGGATAACCTACTTTTTTATGTAGTAGATGTTTTGTGAATTTTTCGTAATAATCAGGTAATAATTTCCAAAACTCTAAATGATTTTCTACTAATTTAGTTTGGTTATTTATATTGGGTGTCCAATGTTTGATACGTTCAATATCTAAAAGATAAGAAAACAATTCATTTTGTGGAACTAAGTAGCGGTCAATTTCATTGAAGTCTTGTAATAAAGTAACTGCCCAACCAGAAAATTTCTCAAAATCTTGTTGTTTCGCTTTTTCAGTCATTTCCAAATAGACTATATAAAATTCGAACAATAATTCAATAGTATCTAAAGCTCTTAGTTGTGCAATCTCTTCAATTAGACTTTCAATACTAATGATTTGTGGCGCTAAAAAAGTTTCTGAAGAATGTTTTTTTAGTTCTTCAATTAAGAAAAGTTTTGCTCTTTTGTTGGGCAAAACAATGTGAGTTTGATATAATGTAGTTGAATCATTACTTAATAATTCATTTGCCAGTTTAGATAAGAAAGATGCCTCCATGGCAATAAAGATAAAAAAAAGGCCTCAATAAATTGAGGCCTTTTTAAAATATTATAAGAGAAAAATTATTTTACTAATTTAACTTCTACTCTTCTGTTTTGTGCTTTTCCAACTTTAGTTTTGTTTGAAGCAACTGGTTTAGTTTCTCCAAAACCTTCAGAAGTTAATCTGTCAGCAGCGATACCGTTGTCAACTAAGTAAGTTCTAACAGCAGCAGCTCTATCTTTAGATAATTGTAAGTTCATTGCGTCTTTACCATCTGAATCTGTGTGACCTTCTAAAGCAAACTTAGCAGTTGGATACTCTTTTAAGATAGCAACCATAGCTTGTAATACTGGGTAAGTTTGTTTTTGGAATGAAGCTTTTGCAGTATCAAATAAGATAGTTTTAGCATAGTCATTTAATTTTTTCATAGTTTCATCAGAAACTTCAGGACATCCGTTGTTAGCAACAGTTCCAGCAACAGTAGGACATTTGTCATCTTTGTCTAAAACTTTGTCACCATCTGTATCAGGCCATGGACAACCTTTGTTAGCTTTGTCTCCTTTTACAGTAGGACATGCATCATTTTGATCAGCAACACCGTCACCGTCAGCATCAGGACAACCTTGTAAAGCTGGTAAACCTGCTACATCGATACAAGCATCATCTTTATCAGCAACACCGTCACCGTCTTGGTCAGGACAACCATTCATTTCTGGAGTACCTGCTTCATCGATACAAGCATCAGCTGAATCTTGGATTCCGTCTCCATCAGTATCAGGACAACCTTGGAAAGCAGCTAAACCAGGAACATCTGGACAAGCATCTTCTTTGTCAATGATTCCGTCTCCATCTTTATCTTTAGCACCAAATTGGAATTTTAAACCTGCTTGGTGAAAAATATGAGTTGGTACGTCAGAATTAGCTACTCTATTATCGTCGAAACCATATTTTAAAGTAGAACCTAAAGTTAATGCTACATTTTTAGCAAACCATAAGTTTAATCCCCATCCTCCATTAACAGTTCCTGCAGAAGCATCACCGAAGAAAGTATAACCTCCACCTAAGTGTAAAGTTGGGTCAAACCATTTTGATTTTAATAAATTCATGAAGCTGTAAGTAATTGCTCCATCAATTCCGTAATAATTTAAATCACCAGGATTTGTAACAGTGTGAGTGTTTTTAGTTCCAGGTACATGATCAACCCATTTTGAGATTTTATTGAATGATCCTGTTAAACCAAAGCTGAAGTTTCCTCCAACATTTTTAGCAACGCTTACATAAGATACAGAAGGTACAATGTTGAAGTTTCCTTGTGGATTGTACAATTCTTCAAATCTTAGGTGGTCATTTCCTTTCATGCTGATCTTCGTGTCAACTCCGTTAACTCCGAAAGATACTGCCCATGGGTTTGTGCTGTCTTGAGCATTAGCTGCAAATCCAGCTAATAATAACGCCCCAGCAAATAGTTTGTTAAGATGTTTCATACTTTTTATTTAATTTAATTACAATGCGTTATAATACGAACAAAAGTAATATGTTTTTTGTAATTCACAAAACTTTTGTGCTTTTTTTCCTAATTAAAAGTTAAATTCTACTAATTTACTGAATAATATTTAGTTTTCTAGCGACTAAAGTGAAGGCTTCTATGGCTTTATCTAAATGCTCTTTCGTGTGAGCAGCAGACAATTGTACTCTAATTCTTGCTTTTTCTTTAGGAACTACTGGAAAAAAGAATCCAATTACATAAATTCCTAATTTTAACAATTCATCCGCCATTACTTGAGACAATTTCGCATCATATAACATTACAGGTACAATTGCCGAATCACCATCAATGAAATCTAAACCTGCTTTTCTCATTCCTTCTTTGAAATAATTTGTATTCCACTCTAATTTATCTCTTAATGAATTGTCTTTTTTCAATAATTCGAAAACTTTTAAAGAAGCACCAACAATCGCTGGAGACAGGGAATTTGAAAATAAATACGGACGAGAACGTTGACGTAAAATTTCAATTACTTCTTTTTTAGCCGT
>MGWJ01000141.1:6309-11399 GCA_001800945.1 Flavobacteria bacterium RIFCSPLOWO2_12_FULL_31_7 | reverse complement strand
CCGCCAATTCGAAATAAATTTTGCTTGTTTTGTTCGAAGTTGGCATCACCACGCCATTGAACTTCTAAATGGGTACCAAATTTTTCTGTAAATTTATACTGACCTGTATAAGCCACCCAAACCGCTTGTCCGTGAATGGTTTTTTGAGCAAAAGCGGTTGAAAGCACGAAAGTTAACCCGAAAATAATTTTGTATTTTAAATGCATTTTTTAAATTTTATGATGTAAAATTAAGGTTTAAAATTTGAAATCTCGAAAATTAATATTTTGTTTGAAGCAATTTGTTTCTTCTGTTTTGAAAAATAAATATTGGTTTATGTGTTTGCAATTCGTTGATAATCGGGTTAATGTAAAATAATTAAATATTTTTTTATGTTTTTCTTGTCAGAATCAAAATAGGTTGTATATTTGCACTCGAATTAAGAAAGAGATTTCTTTATTGATTCTAAAAAATTGACATTTTGATTTAAACATATATCGCGGGATAGAGCAGTAGGCAGCTCGTCGGGCTCATAACCCGAAGGTCACAGGTTCGAGTCCTGTTCCCGCTACTAAGAACCCTTTCAGAAATGAGAGGGTTTTTTTGTGCAATATACTCAGTATCAATAATTTAACAATAAATTAATTGATTTTTTTTAGGATTTAAAAGATAAAAAACACTACTTTTGCACTTTTATTTTGAAAATCATATGACTACACAGAAAATTATTGGGTACAGAAAGTTACTTAATGTTACCAGAGAAGCAACATTAAAAGAATTAAAAACAATATATAGAAATAGTATGAAGGAAGATCATCCTGATACTATTGCTGATCCAGTTGAACGTTTAGCTGCTGAAGAAAGAAGTAAGAATATTATTGAAGCTTATCACTTTTTAGTAAGTATCGCTCCAGAAACTAGAGAAAAAGTAAAAGCAGAATACTTAGCTACTACTACAACTTCTCAAATTGCTGATTTTTATATGGATAAAGGTGTGTTGTATATTAGCTTTGCAGACGGAAGTAAATTCGAATACTTTGGTGTGCCAAGAAATACATACATTAAAATGGTAAATGCAGAATCGCCAGGTCGTTTTGCACGTCGTCACATTTATAACGAATTCACATACCGTAGCGCTAGTAAATTAGTTGCTGCAGAATAATTAAAACAGTATTTCGAGTATTTCGAGAAACAGTTTTAATCAGATTATAGCAAAAAGCCATTCTGAAACGAGTGGCTTTTTTTATGTACCTTTGCAAAAAAATAAATATATGTCGCACAAAGCAGGTTTTGTAAATATTATCGGAAACCCGAACGTAGGGAAATCAACCTTAATGAATGCCATGGTAGGCGAGAAGTTGTCTATTATCACAAGTAAGGCACAAACTACGCGTCACAGAATTTTCGGAATCGTAAATGATGAAGATTATCAGATTGTGTTTTCTGATACGCCAGGAATTATCAAACCAGCCTATGATTTGCAAACCAGTATGATGGATTTTGTGAAAAGTGCTTTTTCTGATGCCGATATTTTAATCTATATGGTTGAAATTGGCGAGAAAGAATTAAAAGACGAAGAGTTTTTCAATAAAATTATTCATGCTAAAATTCCGGTTTTACTATTGTTGAATAAAATCGACAAGTCGAATCAGGAAATGTTAGAAGAACAAGTGCAAACTTGGCAAGCTAAAGTGCCTAATGCAGAAATTTTTCCAATTTCGGCTTTAGAAAACTTCAATGTGAAAGAAGCATTGAACAGAATTGTAGAATTGTTACCCGTTTCGCCACCTTATTATCCAAAAGATGCTTTGACAGATAAACCAGAGCGTTTTTTCGTGAATGAAACGATTCGTGAGAAGATTTTATTAAATTACGATAAAGAAATTCCATACGCGGTTGAGGTAGAAACAGAAGAGTTTATAGAAGAAGAAAAAATTATAAAAATCCGTTCCGTTATTATGGTGGAACGAGATACGAAGAAAGGAATTATTATCGGACATAAAGGTGCTGCTTTGAAAAAAGTAGGAATGCAAGCTCGTGCCGATTTAGAATTGTTTTTCGACAAACAAATACACATTGAAATTTTCGTAAAAGTGAATAAAGATTGGAGAAATAACGCCTACCAATTAAGAAGATTTGGATATAATCAAAAATAATAACTAATCAATAGTGATTAGTAAAGAGTAATTAGTAAAGAGTAAATAGAAAAATTGTTTTGAAAAAAGCAGTTCTATTTTAGCCCCGATTGGAAGAATCCCGATTTGTCGGGACTGGAAAGCGGGACAGCAAGTGTTTTGAAATACAAAATGTCTGCTTCTAAAATAAAAAAAACGTACTTTTGCACAAAATATAAGAAGAATGAATAATATAGTTGCCATTGTAGGAAGACCAAATGTAGGGAAATCTACACTTTTTAATCGTTTAATTCAACGTAGAGATGCTATTGTAGACTCTGTAAGCGGAGTTACACGTGATAGAAATTATGGGAAAAGTGAATGGAATGGAAAAGAGTTTTCGGTAATTGATACCGGTGGATACATTAAGGGTTCTGACGATATTTTTGAAGGTGAAATTAGAAAACAAGTAGAATTAGCGATTGACGAATGCGATGCTATCATTTTTATGGTAGACGTAGAAGAAGGTATTACGCCAATGGATGATGAAGTGGCGAAATTACTACGTAAAGTTACTAAGCCCGTTTTATTAGCAGTTAATAAAGTAGATAATTCAAAACGTGTAACAGATGCGTTAGAGTTTTACAATTTAGGATTGGGCGAATATTTTACTATTGGTGCCATGAATGGAAGCGGAACGGGTGAATTATTAGATAAATTAGTAGAGGTTTTACCAGAATTACCAGAAGCTGTTGAGGTTGAAAATCCATTACCGCGTTTTGCTGTGGTTGGAAGACCAAATGCTGGAAAATCGTCAATTATTAACGCCTTAATTGGTGAAGATAGATTTGTAGTTACCGATATTGCAGGAACAACTCGTGATGCGATTGATACGACATATAACCGTTTTGGTTTCGAATTTAATTTGGTAGATACTGCTGGAATTAGAAGAAAAGAGAAAGTAAAAGAAGATTTAGAATTTTATTCTGTAATGCGTTCGGTTCGTGCCATTGAGCATTCAGATGTTTGTATCTTAGTGATTGATGCTACTCGTGGTTTTGAAGGACAAGATCAAAGTATTTTTTGGTTAGCCGAAAAAAACAGAAAAGGAATTGTAATTTTAGTCAACAAATGGGATTTAGTTGAAAAAGATACGATGACAGCTAGAGATTACGAACGTAAAATTCGTGAGCAAATTCAACCGTTTACAGATGTGCCGATTTTATTCGTATCAGCATTAGAAAAACAACGTTTATTAAAAGGTTTAGAAACAGCTGTTGAGGTTTTCGAAAACAGAAAACAAAAAGTGCCGACTTCTAAATTAAACGATTTAATGTTGCAAATTATTGAAAACCAACCGCCACCAGCGTTAAAAGGAAAGTATGTGAAAATTAAATATTGCATGCAATTACCTACTCCGGTGCCGCAGTTTGTATTTTTCGCCAACTTACCACAGTATGTAAAAGATCCGTACAAACGTTTCTTGGAAAACAAATTGCGTGAAAACTATAATTTTAGTGGTGTGCCAATTGATATTTACATCAGAGAGAAATAATAATAAACAAAAAACCCGATAAGTGATTATCGGGTTTTTTGTTGTCAAGAGTTTTATTCTGTCGGAAATTTATTATATTTACAGCTAATTTATAAATAAATAAATAAAATGAATAAATTTTTACTGTTTTTATCTTTAATTTCAATATTTGGATACTCTCAAGAGAATTACTTTCCTGCAAAAATAATAAAATCTGATTCTACAGAGATGAATGGGTTTGTTAGATATGTTGAGAATAGAAAAACGCCTCAAGAATTTCAGTTTAAAGACACTAAAACCTCTAAGTCAATTACTTTAACTGGTTTAGAAGTTATTTCGGTAGATATTATTAACAAAGTTAAATATATTCAAAAAACAATCAGTGTTTCTAAACATTCCAATAGAGCGGATTTTTTAGATTCTTTCAAGGAATTTAAATTAGATGAAAAGACTAAATTCATTGAAGAATTAGTTGATGGAGAATTTAAATTATACTATTTATCAGATAGTGATGTTAATCAATTTTTTTATTCGAATGCCAATTCAAACGTTATTTTGCCTTTATTAGTTAAAGAATATATTAATGATAATAAGATAATGTTAAATGAAGATTACAAGATTGAGTTATATAAAAATGTTTTTTGCGAAAAAAATATTCTTCTAAAAAATGAAATTGCAAAATTAGATTATAAAGAAGGTGAAATTATTACCTATTTTAATAAAATAAATGAATGTAATTCCGGTGTAAAACAAATGAAAAAACAAAAGGATTATGGCTACTTGCAAATAAAAGGAACGTTAGAAAATAATTTTATTAAATTTATTGATAAAAATGTTGATTTTGAAACTGAGAATAAAATAGTATTTGGTTTAGGAGCAGAATTTGAATATATATTGCCTTTATATAAATACTTTTTTTCTTTTGTAGTTTCACCGACTTTCGCTAGTGTAAAAAATGTTTATTCTTATGATGCTTTTGATAATAATGGGGTAATAACAAGTTTTACGGGTGAATTAAAATCTAGTACACTTTCTGTTCCTTTAAATCTTAGAATCTATCCAATAAATAAAACTAATTTTAAGGCATATATTAGTTTGCCAACCTTCATCACTATAAGTACTTATAAAAGTAAAGTTGTTAATAATAATATGGAATATGAAAGTTTTGTAGAATTGCCTGGAGCAGGTTTTTTAGAACTAGGATTTAGATTTAAGAAATTTGAATTAGGGTTGCGTAGTTATGGTGGGAGTAATGGATATATGAAACGTAATGTGATTTCTATGAAATACAATGTATTTAATTCAAAGAAATAAACAAAAAACCCGATAAGTGATTATCGGGTTTTTTGTTGTTTTATTTTTTATTTCAATTTTTCAATCAGAGCATTTATTCCGCTTTTAATGCCGGTATAAATTTCTCCATTTTTAAAATTTGAAATCATATTTTCTTGTAATATTTTATC
>MGWJ01000141.1:4134-6299 GCA_001800945.1 Flavobacteria bacterium RIFCSPLOWO2_12_FULL_31_7 | reverse complement strand
TCGGTGAGAATTTTTTCTAATCCAATTCCTGTACAAATTCGAATTCTTCCTAATTGGTTTGAAATAACTAGCACCAAACCATTGTCTTTTCCTCTTTTACCAACTCCCCAATTTTTGGATAAATCAAGTGCATAATCATTAAAATTGGTTCCGTTTGCTATTTCGCTAATAGTAATAATCACTATTTCATTAGAAGTTTGCTTTTCATAATCAATAAGCAAAGTTTCTAGTTTTGTAACTTCTTCTATACTTAATAAGTTTTCAAAATCATTTACAAATCCTACAGGTTTTGGAAAACCCGTTTCCTGTCCAAAAGAAAAACTAATGACTCCGAAAATTAATATTAAAACAAAATGTAACTTACTTTTCATAACTGAATACTAAAAACTGTAAACTGAACACTAAAATTACCAGCTTCCGCCAGCACCACCTCCTGAGAATCCGCCGCCGCCAAATCCGCAACCGAAGCCTCCGCCAAATCCTCCGCCTGAAGAAGAACCGCCACCAAAACTTCCGCCGCCAAATCCGCCACCGCGACCCATTCGGCTTAAAATGATAATATCCATCAAATCTGGTCCGCCAAATCCACCTGAATTTCCGCCGTTATTTCCTTTGTTTTTAGAAACTAATATTAGAAATATTATAACAAATGCTATTACTAATAGTATAGGAAAAATGCTTCCTTCATTTTTGGGTTCTTTAGGTTTGGCTTTGTATTTTCCAATTAGTACTTTAAAAATTGCCTCAGTGCCTTTGTCTAAGCCGTTGTAATAACTTCCGGCTTTAAATTCGGGGATAATTACATTTCTAACAATTTCTCCAGTTATACCTGCTACAAGTTGTACTTCAGTTCCATAACCTGGGGAAATCCAAATTTTTCTATCTTTTTTAGAAAGTAAAATGACTATTCCGTTGTCTTTGTCAGCCTGTCCAACTCCCCATTTATGTCCCCAATTAGGTGTTAGGGTTTCAATATTATCACCATTTAAATCTTCAATAGTGATGACAACAATTTGAGTAGATGTAGAATCCGAGTAATACACTAATTTATCACCTAATTGTTTTTCTTCTGTATCAGATAATACATTTCCATAATCATAAACTGAAGTTTGTAAACTCGGTTTTTCAGGGATTTTATATTGACCAAATGTAATATTTGATATAAGGATGAATGAAAATAAAAGTAAAATTTTAAATTCTTCCAGCTTCCAGCTTCTAACTTCTAACTTTCTCATTAACCTCTTGAAATTTCATTAGACAATTCATTTGTGTCTTCTTCGTGATTGTAAGGAAAGTGTTTTTTTAGTTGCTCACCAGCTTCTAAAATTCCATTTACTAACCCGTCTTTATATTTACCTTCTTTGAATTTTTCAATAACGTGGTCTTTTGTAGAATTCCAAAAATTAGGTTCCACTAAATCATTGATGCCTTTATCTCCAATAACAGCAAAACTTTTGGATAACATGCAGATATAAAAAAGCACCCCATTTTTCAATTCGGTTTCATCCATTTTAAGAAGATGAAAAACCTCCTGTGCTCTTTCAACAGGAGGTTTAGTATTGCTTTCTTCAATATGCACACGAATTTCTCCCGAAGTGTTTTTTTCGGCAATCACAATAGCTTCAATAACTTCTTGTTCTTCTGCTTTGTTTAAAAAATCTTCGGTTTTTGACATTATTTTGCTTCTTTTTTATCAAAATCAAATTCTACGTTTGGTGCTTTTTCTGCTCCAGCATCAGCTTTGTAAAAAGTTTTTTCTTTAAATCCAAACCATCCTGCAAACAAACTGTTTGGGAAAATTGTTACGTGTGTATTGTATGGTTTTACCGCTTCGTTATAACGAGTACGAGCCGTTAAAATTTGATTTTCTGTGCTGGCTAATTCGTCTTGAAGTTTTAAGAAATTTTCATTTGCTTTTAAACTTGGATATTGTTCAACAGTAACCAATAAACGTGATAATGCGCTAGTCATTCCACCTTGCGCTTGTTGAAATTGTGCCATTTGTTCAGGTGTAACATTGCTTGGGTCAATAGTTACCGAAGTAGCTTTTGCACGTGCTTCAATAACGGCTGTCAACGTTCCTTTTTCGTATTCTGCTGCACCTTGTACTGTTTTTACTAAATTACCAATTAAGTCATTTCTTCTTTGGTAAGAAGTTTCAACAT
>MGWJ01000141.1:0-4126 GCA_001800945.1 Flavobacteria bacterium RIFCSPLOWO2_12_FULL_31_7 | reverse complement strand
ATGCGACTGAGAACTGTGACTGAGAACTAAATCAAAGTCCTTTTTTCAATTCTAATAATTGATGTTTGATTCCTTCTAATTTATTGATAATTTCAAAGTTGTCTAAAGTTTTCTTTTTGCTTTCTTTCAAATGAATTTTCGCACCTTCCAAAGTGAAACCGCGTTCTTTTACTAAATGGTAAATCATTTGTAATACTTTCACATCATCAGGACGAAACATTCTGTCGCCTTTTGCATTTTTCTTTGGGTTAATTTCATCAAATTCTTTATCCCAAAAACGGATTAACGACGCGTTCACATCAAATGCTTTCGCTAATTCGCCAATGCCATAATATCTTTTTTCTGGTAAGTTTACTTGCATTATATTTTTTATAATTGACTCATTGATTATTGTCAAATTGACACTTTAATCTAGAGATTGATTTTCCTGATTCGCTAATTTAGTAATTAAAACATATTCTTTTGCAGAAATACTGCCGTAATAAAAATTTAAAGGATTGACTACTTCACCATTTTTATGAACTTCATAATGTAAGTGTGGTGCTTCGCTTCGGCCAGTACTTCCAACATAGCCAATAATATCACCACGTTTTACTTTTTGTCCTGCTCTCACTTTGTATTTACTTAAATGCGCATATAAAGTCAAATAGCCGTAACCATGGCTAATTTCTATATGATTTCCGTAACCTGATAAACTTCCATCTGCTTTTCTCACTACGCCATCTCCAGTTGCAAAAATTGGTGTTCCCGTTTTTGCAGAAAAATCCATGCCTTTGTGAAATTTTCTAATTTTTGTAAACGGATCACTTCTGTAACCAAATCCAGAAGCCATTTGTTTTAAATCTTCATTTTTTACAGGCTGAATCGCTGGAATGGCTTTTAATAAAACCGCTTTTTGTTTCGCTAATTTCGTAATCTCATCCAAAGAAACCGACTGAATCGCCAATGCTTTCATGATTTCATCCACTTTTTTCGATGAATTTATTATCAAATCGCTATTATTGAAATCCTCTAAATCTTTATATCGATTCACGCCACCTAAACCAGCTCTTCGCTCTTCATTTGAAATAGCCGCACTATTAAAATAAACACGATACAAATTATTATCTCGATCTTCAATCGCTGATAAACCTTCATCCATTAAAGCAATTTTACGATTTAATAAATTATAATTTAACTTCATGGTTTCCAATTCACGTGCTTGTAATTTCGATTTTGGCGTTTCAAAAAAACTCGTATTACTTAACACAAAAAAACATAAAAATCCGAATAATGCACTCGCCAATAAAAACAACATCGCATAGCCAATTTTAGTGCTGTTTTTAGTCACAATTTGTTTAAATGCTAATTTTTCAGAATCGTAATAATATTTTACCTTTGGCATTGCTAAAATTTACTATTTTTGTGCTCGTTATTACAAAGTAACACTTATTATACGAAAGAAGTTAAAATTTGTTTCACATTTAGAAACATTTTTTTAAAATTTCAATAAATATTATTATCTGATTCAATACCATAAAAATGAAATCACAAGACATAAGAAAAGCCTATTTACAATTTTTTGAAAGCAAAGGACATACTATTGTTCCTTCAGCACCAATTGTTTTAAAAGATGATCCAACCCTAATGTTTAACAATTCGGGAATGGCTCAGTTTAAAGAGTTTTTCTTAGGGAATGGTACACCAAAAAGTCCTCGAATTACTGATACACAAAAATGTTTACGTGTTTCTGGAAAGCATAACGATTTGGAAGATGTTGGTTTTGATACCTATCATCACACGATGTTCGAAATGTTAGGAAACTGGTCTTTTGGTGATTATTTCAAAAAAGAAGCCTTGCCATGGGCTTGGGAATTTTTAACAGAAGTATTGAAATTAGATAAAGACAGACTTTACGTTTCTGTTTTTGAAGGAAGTAAAGAAGATAATGTGCCTTTCGATCAAGAAGCTTGGGACATTTGGAAACAATTTGTACCAGAAGACCGAATCATTTTAGGAAATAAAAAAGACAATTTCTGGGAAATGGGCGATCAAGGTCCTTGCGGTCCATGTTCGGAAATTCATATCGATTTAAGAACAGATGTAGAAAGAAATGAAGTTTCTGGAAGAAGTTTAGTCAACGCAGATCATCCGCAAGTAGTGGAAATTTGGAACAACGTATTTATGGAATTCAACCGTAAAGCCGATGGTTCTTTAGAAAAATTACCTGCACAACACGTTGATACCGGAATGGGATTTGAGCGTTTGTGTATGGCGATGCAAAATGTTACATCAAATTACGATACAGATGTTTTCACGCCGCTTATCGCGAAAGTGGAAGAAATTACTGGATTAAAATACACTTCAGATGATGTGAAAAACATATCAGAAGAACAAAACAAAACGAATATTGCGATTCGTGTAGTTGTAGATCACGTTCGTGCGGTGGCTTTCGCTATTGCGGACGGACAATTGCCTTCCAACACAGGAGCGGGTTACGTAATTCGTAGAATTTTACGTCGTGCGATTCGTTACGGATTTACTTTTTTAGGCACGAAAGAACCTTTTATCAATAAATTAGTTGAGGTGTTGGCGAATCAAATGGGAGAATTTTTCCCAGAAATTAAATCGCAACAACAATTAGTTACCAACGTAATTCGTGAAGAAGAAGCGTCTTTCTTAAGAACGTTGGAACAAGGAATTCAATTGTTAGAAAATGTCATGCAAAATACCACTGGAAAAGAAGTTTCTGGTGAAAAAGCATTCGAATTATATGATACTTTCGGATTTCCAAAAGATTTAACAGCCTTAATTTTAAAAGAAAAAGGATTTTCATTTAATGAAGCTGATTTCGAAGTAGAATTACAAAAACAGAAAGCACGTTCTCGTGCCGCTTCAGAAGTTTCAACTGAAGATTGGAATGTTTTAGTTTCAGGAAATGTAGAAACTTTCGTTGGTTATGATCAAACGAAAAATGATGTAAAAATTACTCGTATCAGAAAAGTTGATTCGAAAAAAGATGGTGTTTTATACCAAATCGTATTGGATAATACGCCGTTTTACCCAGAAGGTGGTGGACAAGTAGGAGATAAAGGAACTTTGGTTTCTGCGAATGAAACGATTGAAATCATCGATACGAAAAAAGAAAACAATTTAATTTTACACTTCGCGAAACAACTTCCAGAAAATGTAGAAGCCAATTTTGTAGCGAAAGTGGATACGAATGTAAGAACGGCAACATCTAAAAATCACTCGGCTACGCATTTAATGCATTTGGCTTTGAGAAACATTTTAGGAACGCACGTAGAGCAAAAAGGTTCGTTAGTAAATCCAAATTACTTACGTTTCGATTTCTCTCATTTCTCTAAAGTTACGGATGAAGAATTACGTAAAGTAGAAGCTTTTGTAAATGCTCGAATTGAAGAGCAATTACAGTTAGTAGAACACAGAAATATTCCAATTCAACAAGCAATGGAATTAGGCGCAATGGCTTTATTCGGTGAAAAATACGGCGACACAGTTCGTATGATTGAATTTGGAGATAGTAAAGAATTATGTGGAGGAATTCACGTGAACAATACGGCTGATATTTGGCATTTCAAAATTGTTTCTGAAGGAGCAGTTGCGGCTGGAATTCGTCGTGTAGAAGCGATTACTGGTGAGGCGGTGAAAGATTTCTACAAAACGCAAGAAACGACTTTAGCGGAAATCAAGGAAACGTTGAAAAATCCACAAGATGTTTTAAAATCGGTGGCGACATTGCAAGATGATAATGCGAAATTGAAAAAACAAATTGAGCAATTAATTAAAGAAAAAATCGACGGATTATCGGCAAGTTTAGTTTCTGAATTTACAGACGTAAACGGAATCAATTTCTTGGTGAAACAAGTCGATTTATCAATGAGTGCGACAAAAGATTTAACGCAAGCAATTGGAACTTCTAAACCAAATTCATTTGTGGTTTTAGCTTCAATTGAAGAAGGTTCGCCAAATATTCACTGTTATATTTCTAAAGAATTAGTCGCAGATAAAGGCTTAAACGCTGGAAATGTAATTCGTGAATTAGGAAAACATATTGATGGGAATGGTGGTGGACAACCATTCTTCGCATCAGGAAAAGGGAAGAATGCGAACGGAATTGCTGCAG
>MGWJ01000140.1 GCA_001800945.1 Flavobacteria bacterium RIFCSPLOWO2_12_FULL_31_7 | reverse complement strand
CAAGAAGCATGCCAAAACCTCCGTTTATTACTTCGCCCCAGCCAACGCCTCCACCATTGTGAATGGAAACCCATGTAGCACCGCGGAAGCTATCGCCAATTACGTTTTGAATGGCCATATCTGCAGTAAAACGCGAACCGTCATAAATGTTTGAAGTTTCTCTGTACGGAGAATCAGTTCCAGACACATCATGATGATCACGACCTAAAACTACCATGCCAATTTCTCCACGAGCGATTGCTTGGTTGAAGGCTTCTGCAATTTTAATTCTTCCTTCTGCATCAGCATATAATATACGTGCTTGAGAACCCACTACTAATTTATTTTCTTTTGCGCCTTTAATCCATTGGATATTATCTGCCATTTGTTGTTGAATTTCAACGGGCGAATTTTTCATCATTTCTTCTAATACTTCACAAGCAATTTTGTCCGTTTTAGCTAAATCTTCCGGATTTCCAGAAGCACAAACCCAACGGAATGGTCCGAAACCATAATCGAAACACATCGGTCCCATAATGTCTTGCACGTAAGATGGATATTTGAAATCGATATGATTTTCTGCCATAATATCTGCTCCTGCACGAGAAGCTTCTAACAAAAAGGCATTTCCATAATCGAAGAAATAGGTTCCTTTTGCGGTATGTTTATTAATTGCTGCCGCATGACGACGTAACGTTTTTTGAACCTCTTCTTTAAATTTATCTGGATGATTTGCCATCATATTATTTGATTCTTCGAATGAAAAACCAGTAGGGTAGTAGCCGCCAGCCCACGGATTGTGTAGCGAAGTTTGATCAGAACCTAAGTCAATATGTAAACTTTCTTGGTCGAAGCGTTCCCAAACATCTACCACGTTTCCTAAATAAGCAATTGAAACTACTTCTTCATTTTCTAGTGCTTTTCGAACTCTTGCAACTAGTAAGGTAATATCTTCTACAATTTCGTTTATCCAACCTTGTTCATGTCTGATTTTTGTAATTTTCGGATTGACTTCAGCGCAAACGGTTACACAACCAGCAATGTTTCCTGCTTTGGGTTGTGCGCCAGACATTCCACCTAATCCTGAAGTTACGAATAAACCGCCTTTTGGAGATTTTTTAATTTTTCGGAAACCATTTAATACCGTAATAGTTGTTCCGTGTACAATTCCTTGAGGGCCAATGTACATGTAACTTCCGGCTGTCATTTGTCCGTATTGCGAAACACCTAAAGCGTTCATTTTTTCCCAGTCATCTGGTTTAGAGTAATTTGGAATAGTCATCCCGTTGGTTACGACTACTCTTGGTGCTTCTTTATGAGAAGGGAATAATCCCATTGGATGTCCGGAATACATGGATAACGTTTGTTCGTCTGTCATTTCAGACAAATATTTCATGGTAAGCAGGTATTGCGCCCAGTTTTGGAAAACAGCACCATTTCCACCATAAGTGATTAATTCATGAGGATGTTGAGCCACAGCATAATCTAAATTATTCTGAATCATCAACATAATCGCTTTTGCTTGTTCCGAATTTCCTGGATAATCAGAAATTGGTCGTGCTTTCATTTCGTAATCTGGACGAAAACGATACATGTAAATTCGGCCATAAGTTTCAAGTTCTTCTTTAAATTCTGGAAGTAATTCGGCATGATGTTTCGCATCGAAATATCGCAAGGCATTTTTTAAAGCTAATTTTTTTTCTTCGGCAGATAGTATTTCTTTACGTTTTGGCGCATGATTTATAGTGGCATCGTAAGTTTTTGGTTGTGGTAAAACCGATGGAATGCCTTGTTGTATTTGTTCTTTGAAAGTCATTTTTGTTTTTTTTTAATTCGTTAGGTTAATGTGTTAAATTTTAAACAACTGAAACCTAGGGATAACGAATGTCAGACCTATGATAGGATTTGTGAATTTTGATTCGATATTTGAATAATTGAATGTCCATTTTCTATTTATTGATGGTATCGGTTTTTTTGTCAAATCCATAGGGACAATGACGGCAACCGCTTTTACAGCAATATCCACGTTTTAGGTGGTATTTTTCAGTAAAACATTTATATCCTTCAGGTGTGTAATAAAAATCTTCACCTTCTTTTAAATTATTTGGATTTATTTCATTGTTCATACTGGCAAATCGGCTTAAAAATATTTCTTTTTAAATTTTTACCAAAAATAAATATTTTTAATCAAGATTACTTCTTTCCATAGGCAAAATTAAAATATATTGAAGAAATTTAGCAACTTTGTAACAAATGATTGTAATAGTTTTTAAATATTTAACCCCAAAGTGGGTGAGAGGAATAACTTTATTTCCTTTTATTGTTTTATCTGAGAAATTGGATAGAAATGATGTTGTATTGTTAAATCATGAAAAAATTCATATCAGACAACAATTAGAAATGTTGGTGTTGCCTTTTTTTGTGATTTATCTTACGGAGTTTTTATTAGGTTATGTAAAATATAAAAATTGGAATTTGGCTTACAGAAATATTTCTTTTGAACGTGAAGCCTATGCCAATGAAAAAGACCTTTACTATTTAAAGCAAAGGTCTTTTTGGAGTTTTTTAAACTATTATTAGTAAATAACTTTTCTTACTTCTTCTGTATTGTCTTCCAAAGTAACTTTTACTATCAACATGCTATTGGTTTTATTCAATTTAGCGATTTGATAATTTTTGTCATTTACATCGTTTTTGTTTAGTAATAATTTACCTAAGGTATCAAAAATTACGATGTCTTTTATTTTTAATTTACTTGATTCAACAGTCAATACGTTATTATCATATACGTTTAGTTGGTTGGTAAGTTCTGTTATCTGATCAGATTTAGTGTATCTTAAAATAAATCTATTAGTAATATTTCCTTTGTTACCCATGAATGAATAGGGTGCTTCTTTTAAATCGTAAATTACGTTTAGCAATTTATCTTCGATAAAGATTTTTTGGTTAGGATTAGAAAACAAACCATCTACAGAGCTTAATGCAATTTTGTATAATCCGTCTTGTGGTAAAGTTACACCAATATTCACTTTGTCATTACTGTCGAAAGGAAGTTTTCTTCCTTGAATAAGCATAGGTTCTTCATCAACAAAAGAGAAAATATTGAACGTTGATTTTTCATTAGAGAAAGCATCAAATAATCTGTCATTTTCATTTGTTGCGTTTTCAACATATCCTAATAAAGATCTTATGTTTGTTCCAGAAGGCGTAACTAAATCGAACCAAATCCTGTGTTTTTCTAATTCTTCTGCTTTTTTATGTTCGTCAGCAGTTTTGTAAAATACAGTATTGTTGTAGCTGCTGTTTCTTAAAGTATTATTAAAGATCAAGTTTTGAGTTGTAGCTCCACCATGAATCATGGATACAAAGAAACCTTGACCACCAGCAATTCTTCCATTAAATACGCCAGGTCCTGCTGATGCTCCCAGTGAGTTATAAGTGATATAATCAGTTGGAGTATAGTTGTATGCGTAATCTGCATAAAACGGATCTACTATTGCGCTTGAAGGCAAAGTACCGTGCGTCCATATGTTAACGAAACCAGCAATATTTGGATTTAAAGTTAAGAAATCAATGGCATGAATAGCTGAAGGATATGGATTTCCAACTAAATTCCAGTTGTCGTCATCTCTTGTTCCTAGAGTTGATGAAGTACCAGTAGAATAGGTTCCAGCTGTATTGTATGTTCCTCGACTAATTGGAATTGAAAGATTTCCGTTATTTGGTACACCAACAAATGTTGCAGTGTAAGGAGTTATTGTTGAAAGAGAATAAGAATCAGGTGCTCTTAAACAATATCCTTTACCAATAACCATAGTTTCATTAGCAAATGTCCAATTTCCAAATCCATTAGTGTTTGTTGCGATTGTAGGAATCCATTTGTATTGGTATCCTAAACTTGTACCAGGTGACACGGCACTATTTGAGAAATTAGCAACTGGTGAAGACCAATATACATAGTCTTGTCGTCTAACATTTGCTGTTCTTTTATATTGAATGTTACCGCTATTCACCACGTTATTTATTTGGACTAAACTACCTGTGTTTTCAATAATCATATTTCCTCCTGCGGCTACTGTAACTGAGTTAGTAACGGTGATAGTGTTGGCAGGATTGATAGTTAATAATCCTCCATTTTGAATATTAACACTACAAGCTACAGCAGCAGTTCCACCAGAAACAATTGGTTTATTAGTAGTATTTGGAATTACGATCCCTTCTGTAGCTGTAGGTACACCAGATGGTGTCCAGTTAGCGGCTGTATTCCAGTTTGTTCCAGAAGAACCATTCCATGTTTTGTTTGCTGATACAGTAACTAGTGTTTGGTCAACTTCTTTTATTGTTGATCCATTACATAAAGTATACGTGATTTCTGCGGTATATGTTGTAGTTGCAGCTGGGCAAACATTAATTACAGGAGTTGTTCCTACAACTGGACCTGTAGTTCCAGCACCTTCGTACCATTTTATTGAAGCGATTGAAGTTCCAGACGGAACAAAACGCCATGCTTCATTTACAGATGACCAGTTTGGGTCTAATCCGTTTCTTCCTGGCGGAACTGATGCAATAGTTCCTGTAGCGTTCTGAATTCCAACAATTGCATTTCCATCGTTCCATGTTCCTGCTCCAAAGTTATCAATGTTTTTTTCTTTGATGTAAACTTCAATAACGTTTGAGTTTTCATAAAGAACCATCATACCTGTGTATAAAATGGCATTTTCATCGAACATTGGTACATTTGACCAAGATGCTACTAAGGCTCTACATCCTGTAGGTAAAGTAATTAATTCCCAACCAACTTGTTTTAAAGTTCCAACTCCAGGATTTATATCATGGAAAACACCAAAAATTGAATTTTCTCTTAAAACGGAATTTCCACTAATTGGAATGTTGTTGTTAAAACTATATCCACTCGAAGTTCCTGCTAAAGCAGTATTAAAACTTAAAATTCCATTAGATCCGATAACACATTGATTGTATGTATTCCCATAAAAACAGAAACTAAAAGGTAAATTAACAATTGGTGACCAAACATCATCAACATTCACACTTACCGGATTTGCTAATCCGTCAAATGCACGTGGTGGATTGTATGCAATTGGTTCAACGATATAGTTTGTTGTATTTCCTAAATCTAAATAAGTAGCTTCTAAGTCTACACAACTTCCTGTACTACAGTTTAAAGGAGCTGGATCGGCGCCATTTAAACCTAATCCGCCAGATACAACGTTAGGACATCCTGTTAGGACATCACTCACCGCCATAGTGGTAAAAGTACCATTTGATGAAGTGCTACTTGATGCACTATTTGTACACGTTACTATTAAGTGCCATAAGACAACTCCACTTGCAGGAGCAGTAGCATTATAATCTGAATAAGTACTTGATGCTACTCCAGCATTAATCCATGGTCCTCCACTTCCAGTAGTACTGTATTGCCACTGGTAAGTTAAGTTTAATGCTTGTGTATAACCTGATGCGCTAACTGTGTATGGGTTTCCAGGCCAAGTTGTGTTTGGTGTTGTTGTTACTGTGCCTGCTGTTGGAGTTCCACTACAAGCAGGATAACAAATTCCAGTATACGATACAGATAGATTAAAACCAGAATAAATAGTTGAACTATCAGTGTAAAATTGAACCGTTAGTGTTTGTCCTGCAGTTCCTGTATAGTTGATTGTCCCAGTTCCTGTATATGAAGCTAATAAAGTTCCTGCAGTACCAGTTCCGTTGTAAATTCTTATGTAGTCAAGTCCGTTTTCTGTAATGTAATTACCTGAAATTGTTATAGTTGATGCAAGTCCAGCTTCTATTACGGTATAACCAGATGAGCTATTAGCATAGTCTCCAGAAACGCCCCCGTTATCATATAAAACGATGTTAGTTCCACAGCTAACTGTATTGTTACCTGTTGTTGGAATATTTTGTGTTGAAACGGAATTGAAAGTACCATTTGAAGAAGTTCCGCTTTGACCACTTGCAGTACACGTAACAATTAAATGCCATAATACCGTTGTTCCTAAAGCTGGTGCTGTAGCAGTATAATTAGCGTAAGTTCCGGTAGCTACACCTTGATTTGTCCAAGTTCCTCCACCATTTGTACTATATTGCCATTGAAATGTTAGACCTGTTGCTCCAGTATAGCCTGATGCTGAAACAGTATAACTTGATCCAGGCGAAGCCGATGCTGGTGTTGCTACTGCAGTTCCTCCAATTGGTGTGCCGCTACAAGCAGGATAACATACTCCACTGTAGGTAATAGAAAGAGCAAAGCCTGAATATACAACAGAACTATCAGATGTAAATTGAACTGTTAAAGTTTGTCCAACTGTCCCAGTATAGTTTATTGATCCAGTTCCAGAATAAGTTGCCAATAATGTGCCAGTTGTTCCTGTTCCGTTATAAATTCTAATATAATCAACACTTTCTGTAGTATAATTACCAGAAATGTTTATTGTTGCACCAAGACCTGCATCTAAAACAGTATATCCATTTGAACTATTTGCGTAGTCAGTTGAACTACCTCCATTATCATATAAAACGATATTAGTTCCACAAGTTACTGAGTTGTTCCCGGTTGCAGGAACATTTTGTGTAGAAACAGATGTGAATGATGCTGTTGCTGAATTTGCACTTTGTGAACTAGCCGTACAAGTAACTACTAAACGCCAATAAGTTGTAATACCTAAGGCAGGTGCAGTCGCAGAATAATTTGAATAAGTTGTTGTTGCAGCACCTTGGTTGGTCCAAGGTCCACCGCTACCAGTTGTACTATATTGCCATTGAAAGGTTAGTCCAGTTGCATTGGTGAATCCAGTTGCTGAAACCACATATGTAGAGCCCGGATTTCCAGAAACCGGTGAAGTAGTTGTTGTACCAGCCACTGGTGTGCCACTACATGCTGGTGGTGCTAAAACTCGAACCGTATAATCTTCTGCTTCTCCATAGCCAAATGAACCACATGCAGGAGCGGGATTACTTAAGTAAGCATTTCTAATACGCATTCTGTAATTTCCTGTTGCTTGACCTAAAGGAATAGTTACGTTTCCTAAAGTTGCAGGACTAGAAAGATAAGTTGTAGAAAGAACATTTTCTCCAGCGTCATCAAAATCGGTGTCATTATTCCAATCTATCCATACATTATATCCATAAGTACTGGTTGGATGAGTTGCAGATAAAGAAAAACTAGCTCCTGGGTACTGACTAACAAATTGTGCAGAAAAATTGGAATATGCGGCAAATCCTGCTGAGTTATTA
>MGWJ01000139.1:1443-5486 GCA_001800945.1 Flavobacteria bacterium RIFCSPLOWO2_12_FULL_31_7 | reverse complement strand
AAAAAAAACGGCTACAATTATTGCGACCGATGCAATATTTACAGCGTCTAAAAATGCTGAAAATAGTTTTGAATTTCGCATCTTCTTCACGATTGGGTTGAGCAATGCAACAAAAACAAACGATGGCAAAAATATAGCGATTGTCGAAACGATTGCACCTGTCAATCCGTTGATTTGATACCCAATAAAAGTAACCGAAGAAAAAACGGGTCCTGGTGTGAATTGTCCAACCGCAATGGCATCAATTAATTGTTGTCTTGTTAAAAGTCCTGTTGAAACCAATTCCGTGTCGAGAAATGCAAACAAAACATAACCACTTCCATAAAGTATTGCACCAATTTTTAAGAAAATCCAAAATAGGTTGGCGTTGGTTGCAGAAAGGATTGTAGTGTTTGTTATTTGTAATAAAGTTAATGGCAGAAAACTGTTGAGATTACTATTTTTTCTGTTTCGCATATATGCCAAAAACAAAGCCAAAAAACCTGCTCCAAACATCAAATAAATTTCGTTGATGCTGAATAGTGAACCAAGCAAAACAAGTAACCCAATAACTATTAGTTCAGTTGATTTTAGGGATTTTTTTGCCAATGGAAAAATTGCTCCTAAAATAATAGCAATAATGGCTGGTTTTATTCCGTAAATGAAGGGTTGAACTTCTGGAACTTGTCCGTATTGTTTATACAGATAAGCAAAAAATCCTGTAATAATTATGGCTGGTAAAATGAAACAAAGACCTGCAATTATTAAACCTTTCCAACCGCCTTTTTCGTGTCCGATATGAATTGCCATTTCGGTGCTGTTAGGCCCAGGTATTAAGTTGGTTGCACCAATCAAGTCCAGAAAATGTTGTTCGGTCAGCCATTTTCTTTTCGTAACTACTTCGTCTTGCATCATTGCTATATGTGCCGCAGGACCACCAAAACCAATAATGCCCAATTTTAGAAAAAGTTTGGCAATATCCTTTAAATCCGCTTTACTTTCCATTCTTCATCAAAATTTTGTCAGCAGACCAATAACCACTACCTTTTATTAATAGAAATATACTTCCCAGAAGCATAGACCAATCTGTTCTACTCCCGTGAAGTAATTCCCAAAAACCTTTTTCCAAATAGACTTCCGATTTAGTCGTAGCAAATGCTACAAGCATTATAATAATTAATGGAATACTTGCCAATCGTGTAAGTAAACCTAATATAATCAATACACCACAAAGTATTTCAAAAATACCTACAAAACTTCCCAAAAATTCTGGCGATGGTAAACCAATTTTTTCAAATCTTCCAGCTCCTCTAATGACAGGAAATAGAAATTTTTGAATACCCTCAGATAAAAATACTGCTCCGACTATAAAGCGAATAATGATGGTTGTTTTTGAATTGTCTGTGCTAATTATTTGTTGGAACATTTTTAGTGATTTTTTTAATTAAAATAGGATTATATAATTTATAAATTCTAGCTACTATTAAAGCTATTGGGATACTCAAAATAGCTGGAACTAAAATATCTGTTGGATAATGAACGCCAAGGTAAACTCTGCTTATACTAACGAAAATTGCCCAAGGAATGAGAACAAAAGGTAGCCACTTAATTTTGTCATATGTTAGTTTTGAAATATAAAACGCAAGAGAAAATACATTAGCGGCATGAGATGATATAAACCCAAATTCACCACCTTTATAATTATTTACTATATGAAGTTTATTTATTAAATCTGGATTATGACTTGGTCGCAATCTTTCAAATAATGGCTTGAATATGCCAGAAGCTATAATGTCACTCATTGTGATAAGTAAACCGATTAACAAAATCATTAATATGGAATCTTTTTTATACTTCCAGATTAGTATAAATGTCAAAATAATATAAAATGGAAGCCAAGTATATTTTTCACTGGCAAACCACATTATACTATCCAGTAATTCATTATGATTTCCGTTTAGCCAAAAAAGTAATTCAATATCAATTTTTTCAATAAATTCTATCATTATTTTTTTATTGGTGATTGTCTATCAGTTGGAATTTGAACACTAAAAAATGGCACTTTCTCCATTGAATGGCAACTATTACAGTTAATTGTCATGGTTTGAAAGTTTTTATTGAAAATTTCGATGTCTTTTTTTTCTAGCGTTTTTTTTATTTCAGGCAAAACATAAGTTAAAAAATGTTCGGCAGATTTTGCTCTTTTTGGTCTTCGTTCCAATCCGTTTTCAATTGATAATTTAATTTTATCTAATTGATAATCGGCATATTCCCAATTTTCATCTTGTCCTGCCCAATAAAGCTCTTGGTAACGATAACCAGTTTCAACCATTGTATTGTCGAAACCACGAAATTGTTTTTCAATGGTTTTTATTTGTTCCGCTTCTGTTCCTTTAATCCAATCGCCTTGTGTAGTTTCTTTTTCTGTTGATTGGTTACAGGCAAAAAGTCCTAGTGTTAATATGAATATAAATGTTTGTTTCATTTTCTGTTTTTTATTCGGTCGTTCATAGGGTGACGCATAACGTTCCGGCGCTTGGCGAGGTTGCGAACTTCGGAACCGATTATTTTCTATCAAAGATAAAATTTCTTGCGAAATATAAACGTGAATTTACTACAAAATTCGCAATCTTGCCAAACGCCTGTTGTGCGTTCGTATTTTTATTTATGTAGAATGTCAACAATTAAGTTATTCCATTTAATTAAATCATTATAAGCAAATTTATTTTCAATATTCAAGTCTTCATAATTTGCATTTTCTTCGTTGTTAGAATAAATAACACGTCTATAATTTGCTCCAATACCTCTGAATGGCATTGGAAAGAATGTTGCTTCTAAAATATTAGATTTATTATTAACCTTTAACCATCCAACATTACTAGGGAATAAAATATCCATAGCTGACAAAGCATTATCGATTTCCTCAATTTCAATTCCTGTTTTTTCAGATAGTAATTTATACTCTTGGTCTTTAAAGTCAAGTAATATAAAACCTCCAAATACATAAAGAAACCACTGCCAAAAAATAGGATAACGGCTAAAGCATTTATGTGATTCTAAAGTTTTTAAAGCATTATTAAAACTAGCAGGTAAAAAATCTAGCTTATCAATTCCCGAAAAATAACTAATGCTAGTATCTGTTATACTTTTGTATTTAGAGTTTTTTAACATTAGATAATCAACTGTGTTTTTTAGAATTGCCATTTTTGATAAATATTCTAATAATGTTGAAATTTGTATCACATTATATTTACAATTATAAAAAGTATCAGCGAAAAGTTTATAAGGAATTTTGTCGTGATCTTCATTGAAATCAGCTCCAATCAATTCATTTGCACATTTTGCAGTAATTCTGCCATTATCTTTGAAATTGTTATATAATATTTCTATTCTATCAACTATGTTTACAGTGAAAAAAGTACCACTATTTATGCTGAAATAATATTTATCTAAGGCTTCATAACATTTTTTGTTTTTTTCAGATTTTTTCATTTGCTTAATCTTGGTTAACATTTCACGCTCTAACCAAAATGAATATCTTAATGTTTTAACATCATTGATGTTAATTTTTTTATTTCTTAATAATGGTTTTAAATATTCTGTGGTTTTACTTAAATCAGGTACTGCATATAAACCTACTTTAAGTTCTTTAGCTTTCTTTCTGTAAAATTCAAAATTTTTCTTTCCACCTTGAACGATAAAAAAACCTTTAGATATTCCAGTATATGTCATCCAACCTTTTACTTTAAAAACATCTGAAAAACCCCAATCACCTGATTTTATTTCAATTAATTTTGGTCGAGGCATTACATTATAATCAGTAATTATTATATCTAATTCTAGCAATTCTTCGACTCCTCTGTCAATAATACTTCTATCTAAATAATATCCAGCTGCCTGTAAAAATGCAGAAATGTATTCTTCGTATTCTTTTCCTTTCGGCAATTCAGGTAATGAAATTGATTTTTTGTCAACTGACATAGATTATTTTTTTAGCAGTTTCTTCGAATATGACGCACAACGTTCCGCGGCTTGCTGAAGTGGCGACTTCGGAACAAATTATT
>MGWJ01000139.1:0-1390 GCA_001800945.1 Flavobacteria bacterium RIFCSPLOWO2_12_FULL_31_7 | reverse complement strand
TTGCTGAAGTGGCGACTTCGGAACAAATTATTTTCTTTCAAATATACTATTTCTTGCGAAATGAAAACATGAATTTAAAGAAAAAGTCGCCATTTTAGCAAACCGCTGTTGTGTTTTGGTTGTTTTACTTTTTATAATCAATTTTCGTAATTCAATTCAGTTTTTCCGATTCAATACGTTTTTATAATCTTTTCGCAATCTAATTTAAGTTTGTATTTCCGATTCAACACGTTTTTATAATCTTTTCATAATCCAATTCAAGCTTGTATTTCCGATTCAACACGTTTTCACAATCTATTCGCAATCAAATTAAGTTCAGTATTTCCGATTCAACTCGTTTTCGCAATCTTTTTCTCAATCCAATTCAAGTTCGTATTTCCAATTCTACAATTTATGTCGAATTAATATTATGAAATTTAAATAATTTTGAGAAAATCTAATTAAATTCTACTTAGAAAAAAGATGTTGAAATTAAAGAAATTGTTCTTTCGTAATCATTTCGAAACAACTAGAACACAACTTGTTTATATACGCAATTGAAATTACGTGCTTTTTTGTTAATTCATTGGTTTGTTATGGGTTATGAAAAAATAATTTAAAATGCGCATTGCGTTATTTAAATATGTTTATTACATTACTTATAACAAATATAGTATTTATTTTACAAAAAATCTAATGGACTAACTATTTTTCTTAAACTGTTGTCTGTTACTTGAGTGTAAACTAATGTTGTTTTTATATTGCTATGTCCTAGTAAATCTTGAATAAAACGAACATCTGTGCCATTTTCCAATAAATGGGTTGCAAAACTATGCCGCAAACTGTGTACGCCAACTTTTTTTGTAATATTTGCTTTTTTTGTTGCTTCCTTAAATATTTGTTGTATGGTTCTTATAGAATATTGACCGCCATATTGGCCTTCAAATAAATATTCTTTGGGTTTGTATGTCAAATAATATTCACGTAACTGTGGTAAAATACTTTCGGGTAAATTGGCATAGCGGTCTTTTTTTCCTTTTGCTCTTGCAATATAAACACGCATGTATTTGCTGTCGATGTGCTCAATTTTTAAATTGATAATTTCCGAAACGCGTAAGCCCATTCCATAAATTAACTTTAAAATGGTATTGTGTTTTAGGTTTTCGGTTTGAGCTAAAATACTTTTAACTTCAGAAAGGTGTAGGGCTTTGGGAAGTATTAATTGTTTTTTTGGTCGAGGTAAATCTAAAAGTAATTGTGGCTGATGTAATACTTTTTCATAATAAAATTTGATGCCATTAATTCTACTATGTAAGGTGTTTTCAGCATATTTTAGTGTGTTGATGCAATAGAGTAAATAATTTTGGACTTCTGTAAGAGTACAATATCTTGCCTGTTTTTCTTGTAAAAA
>MGWJ01000138.1 GCA_001800945.1 Flavobacteria bacterium RIFCSPLOWO2_12_FULL_31_7 | reverse complement strand
AAATGTGGGTGTACCTACAGGAACCATCGTAACGCAATGGCAAGAAAGAATTGATACTTTAGAAAAACCAACTGGAGTAAATTACATTTGGGGTGGAGATCAAGAAAATCAATCGGAAGGTTTTGGTACTTTAGGAATTGCCTTATTAGCCGCTATTATCTTAGTATATTTAGTAATGGTTGGATTATATGATAGTTTTGCACATCCATTTGTAGTATTATTCGCGATTCCACTTTCGTTTATTGGTGCGATGTTAGCCTTAGCTTTAACGAATAAAACATTAAATATTTTTACCATTTTAGGGATTATTATGTTGATTGGTTTAGTTTGTAAGAACGCCATCATGCTTGTAGATTATACGAACCAAAGAAGAAAAGCAGGTGAATCAATTAGAACAGCTTTAATTCAAGCGAACCACGCTCGTTTACGTCCAATTTTAATGACTACCATTGCCATGGTATTTGGTATGTTCCCAATCGCATTAGCGTCTGGAGCTGGAGCAGAATGGAAAAACGGATTAGCTTGGGTTATTATTGGTGGATTAATCAGTTCGTTATTCTTAACATTAGTAATCGTACCTGTAATTTATGAAATCATGGAAAAATTAATCGCTAAATTCTCTAGAGGAGAAAAAGTAGATTATGAAGCAGAAATGGTTGCGGATTACGAACATAAAGAATTAAGTGAAGACGGTTTTACCCCTAAACATAATATGTAATCTGATTAGAAAGTTTTAGTTTATTTAATTGTTAAAAAGGCAATCTCTTTGTTGAGGTTGTCTTTTTTATTTTCTGTCTGAAAGATTAACCGAAATTGCGTAAACAATATTATGAAAAATCTTTGGGAAACTCTGTGATTTCTCTTTGAACCGCTGTGTAACAAAAAAAATCCGAAAACAAAAGCCTTCGGATTCTTAAATATATATTTTTAATTAGAAATTATTTTTTCAATAAATCTCTAATTTGTGTCAATAATTCTTCTTGAGTTGGGCCAGCTGGTGCTGCAGCTTCTTCTTTTTTCTTAGCGGCATTCATACCTTTAATGATCATAAATAATACAAACGCTACAATTATAAAATTGATAACAGCAGATAAAAACATACCATATTTTACACCTCCAAAAATAGTCAATTCTTCAATTTTAGAAAGATTTGCAGCTTCTAGTGCAGGTTTTAATAACAGTGGTGTAATAACATCATCAATTAATGAACTTACAATTTTTCCAAATGCAGCTCCAATTACAACCCCTACAGCTAAATCTACAACGTTTCCTTTCATTGCGAAAGCTTTAAATTCTGATAACATTCCCATATTTTTTAAATTTTTAGTTAGTATATTACGAAGTTAAATAAAATTTTAACAAATTTTTTAATTTTTGTAGAAAATTCTTTTTACACGCTGCGAAATACTTGTTAAAATCTCATACGGAATGGTCTGACAAACTGCTGCGATTTCAGTCACGTGTGGGTTTTCTCCAAAAATAGTCACTTCATCTCTTTCCTTGCAATTGATATGCGTTACATCTACCATCAGCATATCCATACAAATATTACCTAAAATGGTAGCTTTCTGATTATTGATAGAAACAAATCCTTTTTCATTTCCCCATGCTCGTCTAATACCATCAGCATAACCAATCGGAATGGTAGCAATTCGCATCTCTTTTTTTACCATAAATTTTCTGCTGTAACCTATACTTTCATTGGCTTCCACCGTTCGTATTTGAGAAATAATACTTTTCAAAGTACTTACGTTTTCTAAAGAATTTTGTTCTTCAATTGCATTTCCAACACCATAAATTCCAATGCCTAATCGTACCATTTCATATTGGTATTCCGAATAATTAAAAATTCCAGAAGTATTCAAAATATGACGAATCGGTTGTATGTTCAAAGTGCTCGAAATTTGTTTAGAAATCGTGTCAAACAATTGAATTTGATGCAGCGTAAAATCTCTAAAGTTCAAATCATCTGAGGTTGCTAAATGCGAAAAGATACTAGTTACTTTAACAAAATTATTGTGTTGTAGTAAGGAAATTAATTCTGAAATAGCTTCTTTTTCGAAACCTAAACGGTGCATTCCAGTATCAATTTTCAAATGAATTGGATATGCATAACTGTTTTTTTCTTTAGCTAATTCTATAAAGGAAGTTAGTCCAGCAATACTGTAAATTTCTGGTTCTAAATGATAAGCAATCATCGCTTTATAACTACTAATCTCTGGATTTAAGACCATAATTGGCGTGGTAATTCCAGCTTTTCGAAGCGCAATTCCTTCATCAGCGAAAGCTACACCTAAATAATCGGTTTTTAAATGGGCGAGTTGTTTTGCAATTTCATAACCTCCATTTCCGTAACCAAAAGCTTTTACCATCACCATAATTTTGGTCGAGTTTTTCAGCTTTTGTTTGTAAAAATTGTAGTTGGAAGTTAGCGCGTCTAAATTAATTTCTAAAACGGTTTCGTGTACTTTTTCTTCTAATAAAACCACAATTTCGTCGAAATTAAAACTTCTTGCGCCTTTGATTAATATGGTTTCGTTGTTAAAAGAATCTGTATTAAATTGTTGTAAAAAAGCATTCGTATTTGCAAAGGAAATTACATGTGGAATATCTTGAAAATAATTCCCAATTACTTCTCCAATAGTAATTATTTGAGTTATGTTATTTTGTTGTAACAGCTTGATAACATTGCTGTAAAGTTCTTTTACATTCAAGCCACTCTGAAAAATATCCGATAAAATAATCGTCTTTTTCTGATGTAATTTCTGTTGTTCTAAAAAATCTAACGCAATTTTTAACGATTGATAATCGCTTGAAAAACTATCGTCAATTAGTAAGCAATTGTTAATTCCTTTTTTAGCTTGTAAGCGAATTTCGATATTGTATAATTTCGATGTTCTTTCAATAATTGTAGTAACATCGGTTTTTAAATACCATAATGTTGCAATACAAGTTATCGCATTTTCAATAGAAATATCATCTATAAATGGAAGTGAAACCTTGAAATTTTGAGTTTCATGTTGTATTTCTAAAGTGGTTTTTAAGTTATTTTTGACTTTAGAAAGCACAAAAAGATTGGCTTTCGGATCTTCAAAACTCCAGGTAAATGTGGGAACTTTTATATGTTTTTCTATCCAATCGTTTTTTTCTAAAATGACAACTTCCGAATTCGTAAACAATTGGCATTTTTCTATTATTTTTTCTTCAACAGTTGTAAAACCTTCTTGATGTGCGTTGCCTAAATGAGTGAAAATTCCAATATTTGGTTGGATGATTTTCGCTAATTTTTCCATTTCGCCTTTTAATGAAATTCCGGCTTCAAAAATCCCTAAATCATGGTTTTCATTTATTCCGAAAATCGACAAAGGAACTCCAACTTGCGAATTGAAACTTTTCGGACTTCGTACCACAGAATAATCCGGACTTAATAAGAAGTTTAACCATTCTTTTACAATGGTTTTTCCGTTACTACCTGTAATTCCGATGGTTTCAATTTGAAATTGATTTTTATAAGATTTCGCTAAACTCTGTAAGGCATTTGTGGTATTTTCAACCACGCAAAAATGAGCTTTTCCGGCTACATTTTCAGGAATATATTCTACTACAAAATGTTGTACGCCTTTTTCAATCAAACTTTGAATATAAACATGAGCGTCGTTATTTTGCCCTTTCAAACAGAAAAATAAAGTCGTATTTCCGTTTTGTAAGCTACGACTATCAATAGAAATATGGTCAAATTCAATTGCTGAATTAGAAAAGTTTAATTGGGCTGAAGTTAAAATGGCTGAAGTGATTTTCATTATTCTTCTTTTTCTTCGCGCATGGCTTTGTAATACGCTGCTCTACTTAAAGGTTCGTATTCTTCCGTTTCACCCAACATGACTAACTTTTCGTCTGCTGATTTTCTAAAACTATAATGGGCTAAATTTCCTGTTCTGGTACAAACGGCATGAACTTTCGTTACATATTCCGCAGTTGCCATTAACGCTGGCATGGGTCCGAAAGGATTGCCTTTAAAATCCATATCTAAGCCAGCGACAATTACTCGGATGCCGCTGTTGGCTAATTCATTACAAACATTTACAATTTCATCATCAAAAAACTGCGCTTCGTCAATCCCAACCACATCGCAACCTTGTGCTAAAATTCTAATATTTTCAGAAGCAGGAACGGGTGTAGAACGAATTTCGTTTTTATTGTGCGAAACCACCATTTCATCATCATAACGGGTATCAATCGCGGGTTTAAAAATTTCTACTTTTTGTTTGGCAAATTGGGCACGTTTTAGTCGACGAATCAATTCTTCGGTTTTACCCGAAAACATCGAACCGCAAATAACTTCTATCCAACCAAATTGTTCTTCCTGATTTACCGTATTTTCTAAAAACATTTTCTTTTTTTAATTAAATCGTATAATAATCTGCAACCAATAGTACTCCTTTTACCACGAATTCTCGAATTTATGATTTTAAAATCAACGTAATTATATTTTATTCGAATTAATTATCGACGAAGTCGATTTTCCCTTTTTTCTCTTTTTTAATTCGAAAATTCGTGGCAAAATATTTTTCTACTATTTAATTATAGTCATATTTTCTTTTACCTTTGTAATGATAACAAAAATATAAAAATCACCGCTATAAACGTTCAACACAAACAAAAAGTTATGAAGAAAAAAATTGAAGGCGAATTAATTAGCATAGCGCACCGTTTATTAAAGTTAAAGAATCATACAGAAACTGTTCAATTGCATGAAGAAGTTAAAAAACTGTACGAACAATTAACGCTTTTGAAATTTTACGAAGCAAATACAGTTTTGGTAAATGAGGAATTTTCGGAAGCCGCTTTTGAAGAAAAAGTAGCCAAAATTGTGGTGGGAACTATTGAAGTGGAAGATGAGGAAGAAGAAATCATGGAAATGGCTTCTAAAGAACATATTACGCAAATTGAAGAAGAACTTTTTGAGAAAAACGATATTTCTCACGAAGCTTTTCCTGGAAATGGAGAAGATGTAATTGCCATGGCTTCAAAAGAACATATCGCACAAATTACAGAAGAACTTTTTGAGAAAAATGATATTTCGCATGAAGCTTTCCCTGTAAAAGAAGTTAAGGAAGAAGCAGTTGAAGTAGAAGCTAAACCAGGAGTAATAGAAGAGAAAAAAGAAATCACTTCTAATCCTGAAATCATTGGAACGAAAGTTTCGAAACAAATTTCAATGGATGATATTTTGGTGCATGATTATCAAGCTACGATGTTTGTGAAAAAAGACGAACCAATTATTGAAGAATTAATTAAAGAACCTGTTTTTGAAGCGGTACAACCAGAAGCTGCTAAAGAAGAACCAGTAAAGGTTGAAGAAATTAATAATGAACCGAAAGTTGAAGAAGTTGTAGCGGAAGTCAAAGAAGAACAAAAAGCAGAACCAATTCCAACAGGAAAGGCAATTGTTTTAGGTTTGAACGATAAAATCGCTTTTGAGAAAAATTTATTTGCTAATAATGGTGACGATTTACAACGTGTGATTTCACAATTAAACACATTCACCAATTGGGACGAAGCGAAATCTTTCGTCTTAGATTTTGTAAAACCAGATTATAATAATTGGGAAGGTAAAGAAGAATTTGAAGTTCGATTTTTAGAACTTGTAGAAAATAAATTTAAGTAAATTTCCCTAACCGAATAACATTTAATTAGTGTTAATTCGTGAAATTCGTGTTCCATGAGTAAACTTTATATAGTTCCCACGCCAATTGGTAATTTAGACGACATGACTTTTCGTGCGATTAAAGTACTAAAAGAAGTCGATTTAATTTTAGCGGAAGATACACGTACAAGTGGAAAATTGCTAAAACATTTCGAAATTTCTACGCACATGCACAGTCACCACATGCATAACGAACACAAAACCGTAGAAAATTTAATCGCAAGATTGAAAGGCGGTGAAACGATTGCCTTAATTTCAGACGCCGGAACACCAGCCATTTCCGATCCTGGATTTTTGCTAACACGAGCCTGTGTGGAAAACGGAATTGAAGTCGATTGTTTGCCTGGCGCTACAGCTTTTGTGCCTGCTTTGGTGAATAGCGGTTTGCCAAACGATAAATTTATTTTCGAAGGATTTTTACCTGATAAAAAAGGAAGACAAACGCGTTATTTGGCTTTAGCCGAAGAAACTCGAACTATGATTTTATACGTTTCGCCACATAAATTACTAAAAACGTTAGCTGAATTCATCCAATATTTTGGAGCCGAAAGACCGGTTTCTGTTTCTAGAGAAATTTCAAAATTACACGAAGAAACCATTCGCGGAACAGCTGAAGAAGTACTAAAACACTTCGAAATTAAAGCTCCAAAAGGCGAAATTGTTGTAGTTGTTGGTGGGAAAAGCGGGAAGTAGTATTCAGTGTTCAGTTTTTAGTATTCAGCAAGAAAATGAAAAAAATAGTTGTTTTTTTAATTATTTCAGTGAGTGTGTTTTTACTTTATAGAGAATATAGTTTTACTGAATATATTCCTTTAGTTTTTGCAAAAGACGAAATAATTGAGAAGCCATCATTACTTACAGAAAGACATAAGTCAAAAATGATTCAAGTTTTGAATTATTATGATGAGAAATGGAAACTTGAAGATGAAAAATTATTAATAAAAGGAAATATTGACAGAAATTTGTTGCGGAATTATACTACAAAAGCAAATGATTCTGATTGGTTAAAAACTCATAAATAAAATGCAAAACTTACTTAACAAAAAATCATTCCCAGAAACCATCGCTTTCATCGATGAAAATTATACGTTCACACCGACAACTTTCAAAAACGGGAATCAAATGAATATTGCGGGAGAAAATAACGGTTCGTGTAAAATTTTTGCTTTTGCACAAATCAATCAATTATCTAAAGATGAAACCTTGAGTCTTTTTGGAGATTTTTATCAAGATGTTTTAAATACACCAGAAGCAACAAACCACCAAAATATTAGAAATTTCATGATTTTCGGTTGGGAAGGGATTCAGTTTGAAGGTGAAGTATTAAGAGCCAAGTAAAAAGAGCCAAGTAAAAAGAGCCAAGTAAAAAGTAATAAGTGAAAAGGCAAAAGGGAAAAGTTAAAAGTAAAAAGTAAAAAAATCCTTTCAATCCTTTCAATCTGCGTGAAATAAAATTTTTCATATATTTACAAATCAATACTATTCGCCAAAATTCATAAATCGTAACTCATAAATCCAAAATCATCATGCGTTGGACCATCAAATCAAAGCCAGAAAAAGAAAAAGTACAAGCCTTACAACATGCACTTCAAGTCGATGAAAACATCGCAACACTTTTAGTTCAAAGAGGAATTGAAACCTACGAACAAGCCAAAACATTTTTCAGACCTACCTTAAACGATTTGCACAATCCGTATCTGATGAAAGATATGGATAAAGCCGTTGTTCGTATCGAAAAAGCCATTGCCAACAACGAAAATATTCTAGTATTTGGGGATTATGATGTGGACGGAACCACAGCCGTTTCTTTAGTTTCCAGTTATTTGCGAAGCTATTATCCCAATGTAGCGACTTACATTCCAGACCGATACAATGAAGGTTACGGAATTTCTTATATCGGAATTGATTATGCAGAAGACAACGATGTGTCGTTAATTATTGCACTCGATTGCGGAATTAAATCTATCGATCACGTTAATTACGCCAAGGAAAAAAATATTGATTTTATCATTTGTGACCATCACAGACCTGGAGAATTTCTGCCAGATGCAATTGCTGTTTTAGATCCAAAACGCGCCGATTGTTCGTATCCATATGACGAATTATGTGGTTGTGGAGTTGGGTTCAAATTGATTCAAGCTTTAGCCGAAAACAGAAACCAAACTATTGAAGATTTACTACCATATTTAGATTTAGTCGCTACCGCCATTGCTGCAGATATTGTTCCGATAACTGGAGAAAATCGCGTACTAGCGAAATTTGGATTAGAAGTGATTAATACGAAACCCCGACCAGGAATTAAAGCGTTGATTCAAAATGTAAAGAAGAAAGTATTAACAATTACCGATGTGGTTTTTATTGTTGCACCCAGAATTAACGCAGCGGGAAGAGTGAAACACGGAAACGAAGCGGTAGCACTTTTAACAGAATATAATTTAGAACAAGCCGAACAATTCGCCTCGGAAATTGAAGGGTATAATTCGGATCGAAAAGATTTAGACAAACAAATTACCAAAGAAGCCTTACTTCAAATTGAAGAAAATAACGAAACGGAACGTTTTTCTACGGTGGTTTATCAAGAAAGTTGGCATAAAGGTGTGATCGGAATTGTCGCTTCTCGATTAGTGGAAAATTACTATCGTCCAACAATTGTTTTTACAAAAAGTGGCGATAAATTAGCAGCTTCGGCACGTTCTGTAAAAGATTTTGACGTATATAATGCCTTGGAAGCTTGCGCAGAACATTTGGAACAATTTGGCGGACATATGTACGCTGCAGGAATGACCTTAAAAGAAGAAAACTATCAAAATTTTAAAAAGGCGTTTGAAAAAGTAGTCGAAAGTACCATTCATCCGGATTTATTAATTCCAGAAATTTCGGTCGATTTAGAAATTAAATTTTCAGCTATTAATGAAAAATTCATGCGCATTCTAAAACAATTCGAACCTTTCTGACCAGAAAATATGACACCTGTTTTTATGTCGGAAAATGTAGTAGATTCTGGTTACGCTAAAACATTAGGGAATGACGCTGAACATTTGAAAGTTTTTGTAAAACAGAACGATTCGCCAAATTTTAATGCGATTGGTTTCGGTTTAGGAAAGAAATTAGATATCGTAAAAAATAAACAACCTTTTGATGCCGTTTATATAGTTGAAGAAAACGAATGGAACGGAAAAGTAAGTTTGCAATTGCAATTACGAGATGTAAGAGTCAAGTAAAAAGAGCCAAGTAAAAAGAACCAAGTGAAATCAATGTAAAATAGCAAAATCTTTGCGACCTTTGCAAAAATCTTTGCGCTTTTGCGGTTAAAAATTATGACAAAAAAAGATCCATTCTCGTCCTTAAGAATCCCAGAATTTCGTTGGTTTATTTCCATGCGATTGGCAATTGTTTTAGCTTGGTCGATGCAATTTGTATTGATAGAATGGGAAGTGTATAGAATTACTAAAAACCCATGGTCACTTGGGTTAATAGGACTGATGGAAGTTATTCCAGCTATTACAATGGCTTTGTTTGCCGGACATATTGTAGATCAATCCGAGAAAAGAAACATGTTACTCAAATGTTTTTTGGGTACAACTTTGATAAGTATTTTGTTGTGCTATTTGGTTCATCCAGAAACTGTTTCTGTTATTGGTGAGCAATCTTTTTTATACGCTATTTATGCCTTGGTTTTTTTAGGAGGAATCATTCGTTCGTTTATTATTCCTTCTATTTTTAGTTTGTTAGGATTAATTGTTCCGAAATCGCAATTCACAAATGCGGCAACATGGAGTAGTTCTTCATGGCAAGTTTCAGCAGTTATTGGTCCAGCTTTAGCCGGATTTTTAATTGGCGGAATTGGCGTTTTTAGTTCGATGATTTTCGTAACAATTTCTATTATTTTGGGAATTTTCATGCTGTTGCAAATCAGTAAAAAACCCATTTTAAATAAAAAAATTGGCGAACCTATTACGGAAAGTTTAAAAGCGGGACTCCAATTCGTATTTCAAAATAAAATCATTCTAAACGCGCTTTCTATTGATATGTTTGCGGTTTTATTCGGTGGAGCAGTCGCTTTATTACCCATTTTTGCACAAGATATTTTAAAAGTTGGTTCGGAAGGTTTCGGAATTTTAAGAGCGGCACCTGCTATTGGTGGTTTGTTAACTATGTTGGCTTCTACGATGTTTTCTATCGAAAAAAATACAGGAAAAAAATTATTATTAGCCGTAT
>MGWJ01000137.1 GCA_001800945.1 Flavobacteria bacterium RIFCSPLOWO2_12_FULL_31_7 | reverse complement strand
AGAATTCATTCGTGACCACGGAGCTGAACCTGCATTTTTAGGCATGTACGGTTTTCCGAATTCATTATGTATGAGTCCGAACACACAAGTAGTTCATGGTATTCCGAACAACACCCCTTTACGTGATGGTGATATTATTTCTGTGGATTGCGGAACATTAAAAAATGGTTTTTATGGAGACCACGCTTATACTTTTGAAGTAGGTGAAGTGGCAGAAGAAACAAAAAAACTACTACAAGTTACCAAAGAATCGTTGTATGTTGGAATTCGAGAAACCAAAGTAGGTAATCGTGTGGAAGATATTGGATATGCGATTCAAACGTATTGCGAAAGTCATGGTTATGGTGTGGTTCGTGAATTATGCGGTCATGGTTTAGGAAGAAAAATGCATGAAGATCCAGAAGTTGCCAATTACGGAAAACGTGGTCGCGGAAAAAAATTAGTAAACGGAATGGTTATTGCCATTGAACCGATGATTAATTTAGGAACCAAAAACATCATTCAACACAAAGATGGTTGGACGATTACAACTGCAGATAACAAACCATCTGCGCATTTTGAGCACGATGTAGCTATTGTAAACGGAAAACCAGAATTACTTTCAACTTACGCATACATTTATGAAGCATTAGGAATTGTAAGCAATGAAGAAGATGGGTTGAGAGCTGTACCTTTAGTTTTATAAATCCAACACGAATTTCACGAATTTTCACTAATGATTGAGCAAAATTTAGTTTATAAAGCAGAAGCATATAAAGTTATTGGATTATGTATGGAAGTACATAGTTTTCTTGGAAAAGGACATAATGAAAAAGTTTATGGTGATGCCTTAGAACTTGAATTAAGAGCAAATCACATTCCTTATGTTCGTGAACAAAAATACACAATAGAATATAAAGGCGTACAATTACCAAGCTATTACTATTCAGACTTTACAGTATATGATGATATTATTGTAGAACTTAAAGCGATACAAACATTATCATCAAGTGAAACCAAACAAGTTTTAAATTATTTAGCTGCTTCAAAATGCAAATTAGATTTGTTAATTAATTTTGGAGAAGACAGTTTAAAATACCAACGTATAATATTATAAAAATTAGTGCTAATTCGTGAAATTAGTGTTTAAAACAATTATGAAGAAAATTTTTAAATTTATCCTAAATACCATTCCTCGTCCAATTTTAATTCGATTGAGTATTGTGGCACGACCAATTATTGCTTTTTTATTAAAAGGAAATAAATTTACCGATCCAATTGACGGAAAGAGTTTCCGAATGTTTTTACCTTACGGATATGGAACACAACGTAACAATGTGTTGTCGCCAAGTACTTTATCTTTAGAAAGACACCGTTTATTATGGTTGTATCTTCAAGAAAAAACAAACTTTTTCACTTCTACAGATAAAATAAAAGTATTGCATTTTGCTCCAGAACAAGAATTTTACAAACGTTTTAAAAAACAAGCGAATTTAGATTACACAACAACAGATTTATTGTCGCCGTTGGCTGATGTAAAAGCAGACATTTGTAATTTACCTTTTCAGGATAATTCATACGATATGATTTTGTGTAACCACGTTTTAGAACACATTCCTGATGATACAAAAGCGATGCAAGAATTATACCGAGTTATGAAACCAGGCGGAATGGGGATTTTCCAAATTCCACAAGATTTAAAAAGAGAGGTTACTTTTTCAGATGATTCTATTACAGATCAAAAAGAACGCGCTAAAATTTTCGGACAATACGATCACGTTCGTGTATATGGAAGAGATTATTTCGACAAGTTAAGAAGTATTGGTTTCCGTGTAGAAGAAGTAGATTATACGAATACTATTTCTGCAGATTTAGTTGAAAAATATTGTTTAGCAAAAGGAGAAATTATTCCTGTGGTTTATAAATAGTTGTTTTTGGCATAGTTTTTATATCTTTATAAAATTGAAAATTTAATTTATGAAGAATTTATTTCTAATCATTACATTATTACTTACAACAATTGTCTTTTCTCAAGAGAAGGAAATTGTGCCGCCATACAACATTAAAACGGTTACCTTTTCACAAAATGTAAATAATACGATTCCTTTTTTCAGACTAGGAGAAAGTTTCGATTTACAGTTTGATGATTTATACGGCAATGAAGCCGATTATTATTACACCATCGAACAATATAATTACGATTGGACACCTACTCAATTACTTAAAAATGAGTATTTAAACGGTTTAGACAACCAACGTATTCAAAATTATCAGAATTCGTTAAATTGCTTACAAGTTTATTCGCATTATACTTTAAGTTTTCCGAATAAGTTCAATCAAATTATTAAAAGCGGAAATTACATCGTTAAAATTTTTGATGAAGATCAAGAAATTGTTTTTTCAAAAAAATTCATCATTTACGAAGACGAAACAACCGTTGGAATCACCATCAGACGTTCTCGTGATATGGAAACCATCAATCAGAAACAGAATATTGAGTTTTTTATCGACTATAAAGACAAACCATTACAAAATCCGAAAGAAAACATTAAAGTTTCAATCTTCCAAAACGGAAAATTCAGTAATGCCATTCATAACATTAAACCTCAGTATACCATTGGTACACAAATGATATACAGATACAATAAAGAAACGCAATTTTGGGCGGGCAATGAATTTCTAAATTTCGAAAACAAAAATATTCGCGGTGCTTCTAATTCGGTTTTTAAAGTCACTACTGGTGATATTTACAATTCTTTTTTATATACTAACGAAGCGCGTAAAAACAAAATTTACACCTATTTCCCAGATATAAATGGAAACTTTTTCGTAAATAACTTAAATACTACTCAAAACGCCATTGAAGCCGATTATTCTTGGGTGTATTTCAGTTTACTTTCTGATGTCAATCCCTTAGAAAAATCAATTTATGTAACTGGAATGTTTAACAATTATCAGATTTCGGATGAATTTAAGATGGAATATAATTCGGAAACTAAAACATTTGAAAAACCTATCTTATTAAAACAAGGATTTGTCAATTACCAATACACTTTGGTGGATAAAAACGGTAAAATTGACGAAAAAAATGCCGTTGATGGAAACTTCTATCAAACTGAAAACGACTATATTGTGTTAGTCTATTACAGAGGTGGCGCGGAACGTTATGACAGAATTATTGGAATTGGAAGAGCAAATAGTACAGAAATAAAAAATTAACATTTAGTTATATTTATTTTTCAGTAACTTTGATTTTACTAAAAACGCAATATGGTTACGCAAATCACAAGTGGTATAAAAATTTCGGTAGCAACTCGTTTCGAGGGCACTTACTTTAAAGAATATACAATGCTATATGCTTTTTCGTATGAAATTACCATTGAAAATTTAAGTTCCGATATTGTACAACTTCAGGCTAGACATTGGGAAATTTTGGATTCTTTAAATTTCACTGAAATGGTTGACGGTGAAGGCGTAGTTGGACAAACTCCAATCATAGTTCCTGGTGATAAATACACGTATTCTTCTGGTTGTATGCTACATTCTACAATCGGTGCGATGAAAGGTTTTTATACGATGATTAATTTCACTACTTCAGAAAATTTTGAAGTGCAAATTCCAACTTTTAAATTGCATGTTCCTTTTGCGATAAGTTAAACTAAATCCAAACTTTTAGGGCTAATAATTTATTTTAGAATTCAATTAATCCTTTGTACTTTTACGTCAAATTACGACAAACTAAAAATTGTCTAATCGTCTTATTGTCTAATTGTCAAATTAAATACAATGTTAAAAGGATTTTTTAATATACCAAAAGCGGTAAACGAGCCAGTTAAAGGTTACGCACCAAATTCTCCAGAAAAAACTAGAGTTTTAGAAGCTTACAAAGCGATGTGGAATTCGAAAATTGATGTACCATTATATATTGGTTCAGAAGAAATTTTCACAGGAAATACCAGAAACATGACAGCGCCACATGATCACCAACACGTTGTTGGAACATATCATTTAGCTGAAAAATCTCACGTAGAAAAAGCTATTGCTAATGCTTTAGAAAGCAGAACAAAATGGGCTAACATGGCTTGGGAACAACGTGCAGCTATCTTTTTAAAAGCAGCTGAATTAATTGCTGGTCCATATAGAGCAAAAATTAATGCAGCAACTATGATTGCGCAATCTAAAACGATTCACCAAGCAGAAATTGATGCTTCATGTGAGTTAATCGACTTCTTACGTTTCAACGTAGAATTCATGACACAAATTTACGCTGATCAACCAGCATCTACTTCAGATATGTGGAACCGTGTAGAGTACAGACCATTAGAAGGATTTGTTTACGCAGTAACTCCATTTAACTTTACAGCAATCGCAGCTAACTTACCTGCAAGTGCAGCATTAATGGGTAATGTAGTAGTTTGGAAACCAAGTGATAGTCAAGTATTTTCTGCCAAAGTGATTATTGATGTTTTCAAAGAAGCAGGAGTTCCAGACGGAGTTATTAATGTTGTTTTTGGTGATCCAGTGATGATTACGGATACGGTTTTAGCTTCTCCAGATTTCGCTGGAATTCACTATACTGGTTCAACTTTCATCTTCAAAGAAATTTGGAAAAAAATCGGAGAAAACATTCACAGATATAAAACATACCCAAGAATTGTAGGTGAAACGGGTGGAAAAGATTTCGTAATCGCACACCCATCTGCAAATGTAAAACAAGTTACAACTGCAATTACTCGTGGTGCTTTTGAGTTCCAAGGTCAGAAATGTTCTGCTGCTTCAAGAGCTTACATTCCACAAAGTATGTGGCCAGCGGTAAAAGAGCAATTAATTGCTGACGTTGCGACTATGAAAATGGGATCACCAGAAGATTTTTCAAACTTTGTTACAGCAGTTATTCACGAAGGTTCATTTGATAAATTAGCAAAATATATCGATCAAGCTAAAAAAGATGCTGATGCAGAAATTATCATCGGTGGAAATTACGATAAATCTAAAGGATGGTTTGTTGAACCAACTGTAATCGTAACAACAAATCCGAAATACGCTACAATGGAAACTGAACTTTTCGGACCAGTAATTACAATCTATGTATATGAAGATGCGAAATGGGCTGAAACATTAACTTTAGTAGATCAAACTTCTGAATACGCCTTAACTGGAGCGGTATTAAGTACAGATAGATATGCGATTGAAGAAGCAACTGTAGCTTTACAAAACGCAGCTGGAAATTTCTATATTAACGACAAACCAACTGGAGCAGTTGTTGGAATGCAACCATTTGGAGGAGCAAGAGCTTCTGGAACAAATGACAAAGCGGGTTCTGCACAAAACTTATTACGTTGGGTTTCTCCAAGAACCATTAAAGAAACGTTCGTTACGCCAGAACATTATAGCTATCCATTTTTAGGATAATCTTTATAATTTAGATATAAAAAATGCCGAGTTTTTCACTCGGCATTTTTATTTTTATTTTGAAATAATTTACTCTTTTTTCTTCTTACCAAACAATCCTTTAATTCCATCTTTTATAGCACCACCAACTTGTTCTTTTGGAGTAGTTGTTACTTTTGTAGAATCTTTAGGTTTATTTCCATTTAACATATTTGACAAAGCTCCAGTTCCTTGATTGATTAATTTGTCTTTTTGCATTTTCACTAATTGTGTTGTCAAGTTTTTTGTAACACTTTGTAAATCTGTTGTAATTTTTGGCGATTTGAAACTACCATTCATTAAAGCATTTACTGGAATATTTTCAAGTTTTTTGGCATCCGCTGGTGTTAATTTCGCAATTAAATTATTCACATCTTTTCCTAAATATTTCGCTGGAACGTCAAATTTTAAATCGTAATTCATATTCTGATCAAAACCGTGAGAACCTGCAATTTGTACCGAAATATCTTTATGTTTTAAAGTAAATGGTTTTACCGAAACTTTGCCTTTATCAAAAGACAAGGCTGCCTTTACATCTTTTAAATTCACATCTTTTAAATCTATAAATGTAGCTTTGTTACTTAATTCAGACAATAAAGTGGATTTGTTTTTATTGATAGAGCCTTGTAAAATACTTGCAAATAAATCTCCAGAAATCGATTTGATATCAGGCATCATACTTTGCGTTAAATTTCCATTTAATTTTATCTTAGAATTCATTTTACCATTAACTACATCCGCAATTGGCGTGATGGCTTTCAAAGTATTTAACATAGAGAAAGTTTGACTAATATCAACAGTATTTAATCCTAAATTCATATCGAAAGTTGGTATTTTTCCTTTTGTTGAAACCAAACCATCTAAACCAATTTTTCCACCGAAAACATCCATAGTTAAACCTTTTAAGTTAACTGCTTGGTCGCGAATAATTAAAGTTCCGGCTACATTTTTCAGATTTAAATTATCATAAATCACCGTAGTGGCTTTGGCTGATAAAGTACAATCTAAGAAACTTGGGATTTTTACAGCTTCAGTAGTTTTCTTCCCTTCTTCAGAAGTTGTTGTAGTAGGCGCCATGAAATCGGAAACCGCAAAAAGAGAAGAATTCAAGTTGAAATTTCCTTTTAAGATTTGGTTTTTAAACAAAAATCCGTAGAAATTATCTAAACTTCCTGAAACGTTAATATCTGATTTACCTGTTTTCGCTTGCAATTTATTCAAGTTAATTCGACTTGGATTGAAAGACACATCGGCTACAGCCACACTCACAGGTTTTGCCATTTCTGGTCCAGCATAATTGAAACCAGTTAGGTTAATATTTCCTGAATTTTTAATATTTTGATACTGACTCGTTTCCACAGATTTCATATCGAAAGCCGCTTTTACATCTGCTCTTAAAATTCCATTCAATGGTTTTTCTAATTTTACTGGATAAGCTTTTGACACATTTGCCAAATTAATTACCCCTTTTAAAGCCGCATCTACATTTGGATTTTCAGCAATATTAGTCACATGTGCACTGGCGTTAAAAACATCTTGATCAATAGCGAAAGACAACTTATCTAAATCTACGAAAGTATCGTTCATTAAACCTGTTTCGTTGACAATATGTGTGTCGATATGAATATTTTTTACTGATTTTGGTAAATCTTTATACTTGAAAGAAGCGTTATTAGACAACATTTCAATATTAAAAGTCGGAACCGTTGTATCGGTTAAATCGCCTTTAACTTTTCCTTTAACTTCAAATTTCCCTGAAGTTTCTACATCTGCTAAATTTCCAGCATATTCCGCTGGAATTAATCCTAAAAAGTTTTTAAAATCCGAAGATGGCGTGTTGAAAGTTAAATCGTATACCTGACCTTTTTCAGCCAACTGAATAAATCCATTAAAATTTAAAGGCAATTGATTGATTAAAGCTTTATTTTCTTTAAAAGTGTATTTACTGTTTTTTAAATCAATACCTAAAACAGCGTCTAATGAAATTTTTACGTTATGCATAAAATTACTTTTATCCATATCGAACGTTAAGTTGGCTGTTGTTTTAGTATCTAAATCAAGAACATCTTGCTCAAAATTTCCAGTTCCTTCGTGATTGATACTATCTAAAACCATTTTCATTTTAGAAGCTTCATCTTTATACGTGAATTTTAAATTTTCTACTTCATAACTCTGAATGCTTAGCGCGAAAGGCTTCTCTTCTTTAGGAGTATCTTTTTCATCTTTCTTTAAAGCGATGTCGTAATTCCCAACTCCATCTTTATTGAAAATAATATTTAATTTGGTATTTTCCGTACTGATCGATTCAATTTTCATAGGTTCATTTTCCCCATTGAATAATTCCATCATACTCATTTTCAGATTAATTTTATCCGAATACACCAAAGTATCGCCTTCAAATGGCGCTTTGTTAATCACACTCATTTTATCCAAAGTTACATTCGCTTGAGGAAAACTTTTAAATAAATTTAAACTTACATCTTCCAAACCAACTTTAGCATTCACATTTTTATTGATGGTTTCTACAATTTTTGCTTTGATTTTATCTTTAAACAAAAAAGGCACAGCTGCTAAAACTACAACAAGTAAAAGCACTGAAATTCCCGACCATTTTAAAACTTTTTTCAACATAAGACTGATTTTTGAAGATTTTTTTTAATACTACAAAGTTAATACCAAAGTACAAATTTTAACCAAATTATTGTTAAAAAAAAAGGCCAAACTTATTAAGAATGGCGTTTTTGCATAAAACTGATGGTCAATCTAAAAGTATCAAACAGATTATTTGAAATTATTATTTTGTGAGATGCTTTCAGTATAACA
>MGWJ01000136.1 GCA_001800945.1 Flavobacteria bacterium RIFCSPLOWO2_12_FULL_31_7 | reverse complement strand
TGAAGTGGCGAAAAACTTGGCGTATTTAGATATGGATTCGCAATTGGGACAAGAATATTGGATGGCGATGAACTTAGCGGGTGATTATGCTTCGGCTTGTCATGAAATTATTCATACCAAAATGGAACGCGCTTTAGGTGCTACGGTTTTAGCAAAAGTGGAAAACCATCATAATTTTGCTTGGAAAGAAATGTATAATAATGAAGAAGTGATTGTGCACAGAAAAGGTGCTACACCAGCTGGAAAAGGCGTGATGGGAATTATCCCAGGAAGTATGACTGCAACAGGATTTTTAGTGAGAGGAAAAGGCGAAGAAAACGCTATTAACTCGGCATCACATGGCGCGGGAAGACAAATGAGTAGAACAAAAGCCATTAAATCGATTACCAAAAACGAAATGCAAAGCATTTTAAAAGATAACGGTGTGACGTTAATTGGAGCAGGTTTAGACGAAGCGCCAATGGCTTACAAAGACATCCATCAAGTGATGGCAGCCCAACAAGAATTGGTTGATGTGGTTGCGAAGTTTACACCAAAAATGGTGAGAATGGCGGAAGATGGAAGTCATGAGGATTAAGAATACAAACCTAACAGGTTTAGTTAAAATAATTTTGCCACGAATTCTTGAATTTTTCGGATTAACGATTCGTTTTAATTCGTCCCGATGCATCTGGAACATCAAAGATGAACAAATTTTTACATTTGTTTTTTTAAAAAATTCGAGAATTCGTGGCAAACAATCCAATACATAGTTACTAAACCTGAAAGGTTTACTCAACAAAAGTAAACTCATTTTAATAACCGTTATTTATTTTTCGCTTTGAAAATAAAATAACAAAAGTTGTGATTATTTTTTCAGTTCAAATAAAAAATCACAAAACTTGTGATTAATTTTTTGAGTCAAGAAAAAAATAACAGAAAGCAAACAAAAATATTCGCAAAACAGGTAATTCTACGTAGTTTTGTGAATATTTTTTTACATAAATTTGAAAAAATTATGAAAGAAAAAATACTAGCTAAGTTAAAAGAAATAGAACTTCAAAAAGGAGTTGAAATTTTATACGCTGTAGAATCAGGAAGTAGAGCTTGGGGATTTGCCTCCCCAGACAGCGATTACGATATACGTTTTATATACAAACACGATTTAGACTATTACCTTTCGCTTTGGGAAAAACCAGATGTAATTGAGTTTATGACCGAAGACGACCTTGATGGTAGCGGTTGGGATTTACGGAAAACCATAAAATTATTAGCGAAATCTAATGCACCTTTGTTGGAATGGTTGTTTTCACCAGTGGTGTATTATAAAAATGAAGCGTTTGCTACTCAAATGCGAGAAGTGGCTAAAACCTGCTTCTCTCCTATTGCGTGTTTGCACCATTATTTAGGTACCACCAAAAATTTCATGGACGTTTGCGAGCAAGAAGAAGTAAAACTAAAAAGTTATTTCTATGCCTTACGTACCGCTTTAGCTGGAAAATGGATTATAGAAAACAATAGTTTTCCACCAGTTGATTTTATGGAGTTATTACCCATAGCGCCACAAAACATACAAGAAAAAATAAAAGAATTAATGCAAATAAAAGCCAACCAAGACGAAAGCTATTTACACCCAAAAGAGACTTTGATAACGAACTTTTTGCAGGAAACGGTGGTGTATAACCAAGAACACGCGAATGGTTTAAGAAGTGGTGAAAAGATGGCTGAGGAACTGGATGGGGTTTTTAGAAATTTAATAAAATAGAAAATGAGTTTTAAATTATTAGCAATTAGACCAATAAAAGAATGTAATCCGAAATTTCTAAAAAATTTGAAACCTAATGAGGTTTATCAGTTTTATAAAGATTATGAGTTTAACTTCGATAATGATCAAAATAAGGTTACTGAAGTCAAGAAATTAAAACAAACTATTCCAGAAAACTTATATGGAAATATTGATTTAAAAGTAAATATTTCAGCTATTGTAGGTAAAAATGGAAGTGGAAAAAGTAGCATAGTAGAATTATTCTATGCAGCACTTTACAACTTATCAGTTATTGAAGGAATATTAACAAAAAATTTAGAAGAAGTTGATCACGTTGTTGAAATTGAAAATTTAAAAGAAAGCATTAAAAATTCAATTAAAAAATTAGATAATTATGAAAAATTAGATAATTATGAAATAAATCATTTATTTGAAAACACATTAATTGTAAATAATTCTATAAATAAAGAAAAAAAAGTTTGGAAAACACAGATTGAAAATGAATATGAAAAGCTTTTAGAATTATCAAAAAGAAAAGATAAGGAAAAATATTTTTTTACGGATGATGATTTTTCAACTTTAGATAAATTAATGACAAGTCTACTACCTGCTAATTATATTTCAAGTAGTTACAAAAATGAATTAATTGGTTTCATAAATAGTTTAAATATAATTGCAAAAGATGTAAATGTTGAAATATATTTTGAACTTGATGAAGGTGATTTTTCAAAACTATACTTATTAAAAATAAATAAACAAATAATTGAATACTATGCTTTTAAAAAAGATACTAGTTCAAACATTTATAAAAACTGTGAATTATTATCTAAAGAAGAAAAAAAAGAACTGTTAAAGAATAATTTTTTCTATTCATTAGCGGTGAATTACTCTTTTTATGCACTTAATTCTTTAGATATGGGACGTTGGTTGAAAAACATATTTCATAAGAATGATTCATATCAAATGCCAATTGTTTTGAACCCAATGAGAACAGAAGGTATTGTTAGTATTAATACAGAGACTGAATTAACAAAATCTAGATTTTTATTTAATTTGTTTTATCCTTTAATTATAGACAAGAATAAGGAGCCCAATGAAATAAATGGTAAAAAGCCGTCAAGATTAAAATTAAAACTAAACCATAAAAAAATAATTCCGAGCATTTTGAAAAGCAAAGCCGAAATTATTGCCTTTGCTCTTTCAGATAGATGTTCTAAATATTTACCAATAATAAATGAAGTTTTTGAAATTGAAGGAAAGAGTTTTCTTAATGATGTTGAAAAAGTTTGTTATGAGTATATTTTAAATAAAGCGTTTAATATCATAAATTTTTACAAATCATATGACAGAAAAAAGTACTTAATTGTTTTTAAAGGTGAAGAAGAATTAAAATTCAAAGAGCTTTTATTGAAAATTCGTGATGATGATGACAGTCACATTACTTTAAAATTAAAACAAGCAGTAAACTTTTTGAAATATTACAAAGAGATAATACCACAAATTGAGACAGTGAATTTTTTAGAAGATGAATTTGAAATTAACATTAAAAGTTATTCAGATTCAATAAATAAAATATTAGATCCAAATAGTGAAAAATTTTCTCAATTATTAATACCTTCTTTTTTTGAATATGAATTAATTTTTGAAGATAATAGTAATTTTTCTCAACTTAGTTCTGGTGAAAAGCAACTAATATATGGGACAGGTACGATTTTGTATCATATATTAAATATTGTTTCTGTGCATAAAAACACAGATGAAAAGCTTAGTAAATATAAGTATGTAAACATGATATATGATGAAATTGAACTTTATTATCATCCTGAATTGCAAAGAAATTTTTTAAAATATTTATTAGAAGAAATAAAAAAGCAAAAGATTAAAAACATAGAAGGAATTAATATTATTTTCATTACACATTCTCCATTTATTTTATCTGATATACCAAAGCAAAATATTTTATTTTTAGATGTTGATGAAAATAAAAAAGCTATATCTATTGATTATGATGGCAATAATACATTTGGAGCAAATGTTCATGAAATGTTAATCAATGGTTTTTTTATGGAAACCACAAAAGGATCTTTTGCTATTTCAAAAATAAATGAATTTTTGGAATTTTATAAAAGAAAAGAAGAATTACAACAACAAGAATTTATTGCCAAAAAGGATTATTTTAAAAATATAATTTCACTTATTGGTGAGGAATACATTCAAAAAATATTACAAAATCAATTTGATGAATTAGATAAAAAATTTAATCCAAAATATTTAGAAGTTAAGCAAAGTGAATTGAAAAAAGAGTTAGAAGAAGTTGAAAAATTAATTGCGCAAAAAACTAAAGATGAGAAAAGTTAAATACCCATATAATACGATACTTGAAAAAGAAAAATTTGAAAAAAAATATTATAATTCAATTAAGAAAAATCTCAACATAAAAAGATTAAATTATTTACTTAAAAAAGTTGATATTAATTATAATATTCAAGTTTTGCTAACAAGTGATTTTACAAGATTGCTTGAAATTAATGATTATATAGAAAAATCAAAATATAAAACGAAAATTGAAAGTCTCTTTGTTAAAAAAAAAATACTAAAATTAGAATACCTTTATGATGATCTTCAACCTAAAATTTCAAATTTTTTCATGGAAAATGATTTGGATTTAAAATCCTGTCATTATTGCAATATTGATTTTGTAAATACATTTGAACAACATTACAAATTTAATTCAATTGATGATTTTATTTTAGAGGCTCCTGAAGAAGTATTAACGAAGTATGGTAATATTTCAACAGCAACAGCAAAAAACATTATAAATAAAAGAATTTTCAATAAAACTATTAATCTATTAGTTAGCAAAAGAATTTATACAAAAATATCTAATTATGTAAATAAAAAGTCAATAAAAGGGTGTAATAAAGTTAATTTGAATGATGTTGTCATAAAAAAAAATCATTTTACATTAGATCATGTTTTGCCAAAAAATAAGTTTTCTTTTTTTTCATTAAGTATATATAACTTAGTTCCTTCTTGCTCCTCTTGTAATTCCAAGTTTAAGCATATGAAGGAATTTACTGTTAATGATAGCTTAACAAAAATTTGTCCAACTTCTGATGAGTTCGAATTAGATAAATTATTTAAGTTTAAGATGAACTTTGATGTTAATGATCCTGATTTTGAAAATAAGATACAACAGGTTAAACAAATTAGTGATGTAGAAATAAAAATAGAAAATGCTAAATCTTTAATAGGTGTAGATGAATTTGTTAAAATTTTTAAAATAGAATCACGATATGAATATCATAAATACATTTCATTTAACTTAATTGAAAACCTTAAGATGTATTCAGATTCTCAAATAAAGGAAATTGAGCAACTTTTCTTTGATAATGGAATTTTAATAGATAAAGAAACATTCAAAAAGCAAATTTTTGGTTCAGTAATTTTCGAAAAAGAAAGTACAAACGAACCTTTTGAGAAATACAAAAAAGATATTGCCAAACAATTAGGAATATTAAAATGACCATCCAAGACCTACGCACTCAAAACCTCCTCCTCTTCGAAGTAATTTCGGGGAGTAAGTCGTTTGGGTTAAATACACCAACATCTGATACCGATATTAAAGGCGTGTATTATTTACCGCTAAATGAATTTTACGGGTTAAATTATATTCCGCAAATTAGTAATGAAACCAATGACGAAGTTTATTATGAAATTGGTCGTTTTGTGGAATTATTGCTAAAAAACAATCCCAATATTTTAGAAATTTTAGCTTCGCCAGAGGATTGTATTTTATACAAACATCCGTTAATGGAGCAACTTCAATTAAAAGATTTTTTATCTAAATTGTGTAAAGATAGTTTTGCGGGTTATGCCATCACACAAATAAAAAAAGCAAGAGGTTTAAACAAAAAAATTGTCAACCCAATTGCCAAAGAGCGTAAAAGCTTGTTACACTTTTGTTCTATATTACAAGGTTATAATAGTGTTGCGGCAATAGATTGGTTAAGCGAAAACAACTTACAACAAGAAAATTGTGGGTTAATTAATGTTCCAAATGCCAAAGGAGTTTATGCCTTGTTTTATGATAAAAACAAAAGTTTAGGTTATAAAGGCATTTTAAAAAACGAACTCTCGAATGAAGTTTCGTTATCCTCAATTTTAAAAGACGAAAAAGAAATTGCGTATTTATCTTGCAACTTGGAAGGCTATTCTAAATATTGCAAAGATTACGCAGAATATTGGGAATGGATGGAGAAACGTAATGAAGAACGTTATAATACCAATAAGCAACATGGTAAAAATTACGACAGTAAAAACATGATGCACACTATAAGATTGTTACAAACTGCTGAACAAATTTTAGCTACTGGAAATTTAAACATCAGAGTAAACAACCGTGAAGAATTACTTGCCATAAAAGCCGGCGAAATGGAATATGATGATTTATTGCAAAAAGCAGATGATTTAATTGCTTCCATCGAAAACTTAAACGAAACGTCCAACCTACCTGAATTTCCAAATTCTGAAAAAGCAATACAAACTTTAATTGCTATAAGAGAAGAACTCTACAAATAAAATATTTTAATCTTCACACCTGTCAGGTTTTTGAAACCTGACAGGTGTATTTATTTCATAACATTACAACCTGTTATTTTTTTTCTTCTTAAATTAAAAAATAACAAAAACCGTTATTTATTTTTCATTTCAAATAATAAATAACAAAAACCGTTATTTATTTTTCGCTTTGAAAATAAAATAACAAAAGTTGTGATTAAATTTTCT